>JBATYG010000249.1:0-10172 GCA_049673945.1 Occallatibacter sp. | reverse complement strand
GTGCCTGCTGAATGGTGACGCCATCCTTGAGACGGCCCATTACAAGGAGCCAGTGAAAGTCGTGATTCAGTTGCTCGGGCTTGAAGACGAGTGGCACGATGAGATCCTGATCAAGCCGATCTGCTTGACCAGCGGAGAGGACGCCCACGACCGTGTACGGCTTCTGGTCCAACATGATCTGCTTGCCGATGACGTGGGGATCAGCCCCGAGCCTTCGCCACAATTTATTCATCAGGATGACAACGTGGTCCCTGCCGTCGACCCCTTCTTCGGGAAGAAAATCACGGCCCATTTGAAAGGTGTTACCCATCATCTGGTACATGCCGGGCGTCGTCTCCGACGCGCGAATCATCTCCGGAGCCTCTTTGCCCGCCATGTTGAAGCTCGTCCCGGTGAAAGCCTTCAGTGCCTGAAATGCCGTGCTCTGCCTCGCCCAGTCTGTGTAGTCGCCCGCTGAAACCCCGTTGTTGAACCCGTGGATTTTAGACCAGACCATCACAAGCTGCTCGGGCTTCGGATAGGGCATGGCGGCGATCAAAGTGGCATAGACCACGGTGTAGATGGCAGTGGTGGCGCCGATGCCGAGCGCCAGCGTGAATGCCACGGTGAGGGTAAGGCCGGGACTCTTGCGCAGCATGCGCAGGCTGTAGCGAAGGTTGCGGAGAATATTCATCGTGCTCCTCTTTAGTCTGCCCTCAATGCCTGTACAGGTTCGACGCTCGCGGCGCGGCGCGCGGGCAGCGCGCCTGCAACGGCAATCATCAACATTGTGAGTGCGACCGCCGCGACGAGCGCGAACGGGTCGAAAGCGGTGACGCCGTAAAGCTGCGTAGTGAAAAGCCGCGCCAGCGCGACGGTGCATGGCAGCGCAATCGCGGTGGCAATGGCTGCGATGAGAACCATTTCTCGAACAACCAGCGCAACAACGGAGGAGCGCGGAGCACCAAGAGCCAGACGCACGCCGATTTCGCGCGTGCGCTGCTCAGTTGAATAAGCCAGAACTCCGTAGAGCCCCACCGCTGCCATCACGAGCGCGACGATGGCGAAGCCGAGTGCGAGCACAGCAATGGCGCGTTCGCCGTTCATGGTGCGGTCGATCTGGTCATTCATGGTCCGAAGGCCATCGACAACGAGGGCGGAATTGAACTGACGCATCGCCGCGCGTATGGAGCCCTCAGCGGTCTGCGGCGGCTGTACTGTCTGCACGTAGATGTCCAGGCTGCCGGGGCGAGGCTGTTGCAGATAGGGCTGGTAGACGGCGGGGCCAAGAGGCGTTCGCACGTCAACGTGCCGGATGTCGCCAACAACGCCGATGATCGTGGTGTCGTACTTCACATCGCTTCCGGCCCCATGAGCGATCGCGCGGCCAATCGCGTTCCGCGGCGTAGCGAAGAAGCGTTTGGCAAGCGCGAGATTGACGACGGCCACATTCGGCTGGCCTTTGGCGTCGGATGCGGTGAACTCGCGGCCTGCGAGGAGCGGCAGATGCAGCGTAGCGAAATAGCCGGGCGTGACAGAGGCACGTTCGAAATCCATGTTCTCGTCTTCTGCGGCCTTGTATCCCTGGATAGAAAAATTGGAGCTTGAATCATCGCCAGAGAGCTCCGGATCAGTGGTTCCTGCCGCGGAGACGACGCCGGGAATGCGGGCGACGGTGGCAATCGAATCCATGACGGCCTGGGTTCCGCGCTGATCGGTGAGCCCGGCGTTGGCGGGGTCGAGCGAGAACTTGACGAGATGCGAAGGATCAAAGCCGACCGGCTGCCTGCGCAGATTGTCGACGGTGCGCACAAAGAGGCCTGCGCCAGCAAGCAGCAGAACGCTAAGCGCAATCTGCGCGCCCACGGCGAACTTGCGGAACCGCTGCGAACTCTTCGACGCTGTGCCGCTGTTCTGACGCAACGTGTGGGCAAGGTTGGGGCGCAAATAGTGCAGCACAGGCGCGATGCTGAAAAGGAGCGTAGCCGTGAGCGCAATGGCAAGGGTGAAGAGCAGGATGCGCGCATCGATCGAGGTTGAGTACGGCTCGCTACCCGGATCGGCGCCCGTCATGAGGCGCACCAGCGCCGCGGCAACCATGGGCGCAACCGCGAGACCCGCTGCCGTACCGGCGAGGCCAAACAATCCGCCTTCGACAAGGAGCTGCGAAACAATGCGGCTGCGCTTCGCGCCGAGAGCATAACGCATGGACATTTCGCGGGCGCGATTGGCGGCGCGCAGCAGCAGCAGCGTGGCGACGTTGATGGCGCAGAGAACCACGAGCACGCCCGACATGCCCATGAGGATGACGAGGGGCTTTTGGTAGCCAAGACGGTCAGGCGCAAAACCGCGTGAGTCGTCGACGACCTTGAGCCGCGAATTGTCGAGGAAACCCTTATCGAAGCGCGCGCTGTGGCTCTTGTAGAGCGAAAGCTCATAGGCGCGCAGCGAGTGCCACACTGGCTGCAGGCTCGCCTCGGCCTGCTGCGGCGTGATGCCGGGCTTGAGCCGCGCAACAAGGGTGATCCAGATGGATTTGTGACTGGTCAGGTCGTCGCGCCCCTCCATAAAGGGGATCGCAACCTCAACCATGCTGATGGGAAGGAAGATGCCGGGCTTGTAGCCGCCGATTGCGGTGTCGAAGTTCGGAGGGGCGACGCCAACAATTGTGAAGGGATGCCCGTTAACCAGCAGCGTCTGGCCGATGACATCGCGGGAGGCGTTGAAGCGCAGCCGCCAGTAGTTGTAGCTGAGAACGAGCACCGGATTGGCGTTCTTCGCGGTGTCATCCTGCGGCGCAAGCAAGCGGCCGGCGAAGGGTTTGAGGCCGAGCACCTGGAAGTAGTTGCCGGAGACGACCTCCGCATCCTGATCTTCAGACTGGTTGTGCCACGAGACGCCGGCGTAGGCCTTGTCGGCGGCGGCAACGCCCGAGAAGACCTGGTTCTGATCGCGCAGGTCCTTGTACATCGGATAGGAGAAGTAATTGTGCTCGTCGCCGCCAAAGCTGCTGGCCGATCCTTGAAAGGCGCCCGTCCACTCGAAGCGCACCAGTTGCTTCGGATGCTCGACGGGCAGCATGCGCAAAAGAACCTGGTCGAAGAGCGTGAAGACCGCGGCACTGGCGCCGATGCCCAGCGCGAGCGTGAGCACGACCGTCAGCGTGAAGCCGGGCGCGCGGCGCAACTGACGGAGCGCATAGCGAAGGTCCTGAGTCAAGACAGCCATTCGTTTCTCCTTACTCCATTCGCAGAGCCTGCATGGGCTCAATCGCTGCCGCGCGGCGCGCGGGCAGCCAGCTTGCCGCAACCGCGGCGATGAGAATAGCGATCACGGCGAAGCCAGCGGCCAGCGCACCGTTCATCACGATGTTGGTTGCGCTGTCGGAATCGATCATGCCGGTATCGGACAGAATGCTGTGAACGACCGGCCGCAGCAGGAGTGATCCCGCGGCGCCGAGGCCGATGCCGATGACCGCGAGCCCGACTCCTCCACTGAGGAAGACGCGAAGAATCGCAGCGCGATCTGCACCCAGCGCCATGCGCACGCCAATTTCGCGCGTGCGGCGTGTGACCCGGTAGCTGAGCAGCCCGTAAAGTCCGATGACCGCAAGCGCAAGGGCAAAGCATGAGAAGCCGGTGGCCAGAAGTGAAAAGAATCGCGGCTCCCGAATAGTGGAATCGATTACACGCTGCATGGTGGTAAGCCGAGCAATAGGTATCTCGGGATCAGCTTGTTCGACGGCACGCTGTGCAGCAAGGGCAAGATTTACATTTGCTTCAGTGCGGACAGCGAAGCTAGTCGGGAACCAGCCGTTGACAATGCCCGTGAGTTCATCAGAAAGCTGCACGATCGGCGCGTAGACGACCAGACCGTCGGTTTCAACCAGAGAGTGGGTGCGCGCATCCGCGACGATGCCGACGATGCGCCAGTTTTTCTCATCGCCCATGCGCACAGATTCGCCGATAGGAGAACGGCCAGGCCACCAGCGCCGGGCGGCGGTTTCACTGATGACAGCAACCGGATCGCCATCGGCGTGGTCATCCGCGTCGATGTCGCGGCCTGCAAGCAGCGGAATACCCATGGTGCGGAAGTAGCCGGGGGTGATCGCGCGGAACTCGACAATCTGCTGAAGCCGAGGGCGGTCGGCCGGGGCGCCACCTTCATTAAGGCCGCGATCGAGCGGCAATCCGTTGACAGCAGCAACCCGTTCGACACCGGGCGTGCGATTGAGATCGTCAAGCACGCGATTGATGAACTGCGCTGTCTGCCGCGTGCTGGCGTAGTGATCGCCCTTGAGGGAAACCTGAAAGACGGCAAGCTGCTTTGACTCAACGCCGGAGGGAAGCGCCTGCAGCCTGACGAACGAGCCCATGAGGACGACGGCAGAGGAGACGAGGACCATGGCGATGGCGACCTGCGTAACAATCAGTGCGCGCGAAAGCCGTGCCTGGGAGATGGTCTCACCGAGCCCGGAGGCACCGAGTTGCATACGACGTTCGCGGCCGCGAAGGATGATCCATGCCGGCAGGATCGAGAATATCCCCATCGCGAGCACGGCAATTCCAAAGACAACTGAGCCGAGCATCCACGGACTGATGCCGCCGTGCAAATCGGGAATGGCGAGTGGCGCCGCCTGCAGCATCAGCCTGGCGGAGACCACCTCAACCGCAATACCCAGCACTCCGCCGCCAACGGCGAGCAGAGATCCTTCGCAGGCAATGAGGCGGACAAGCTGCGCCCGTGTTGCGCCGAGAGCGGTGCGCACCGCAAGCTCGCGCGAGCGGCCCATGGCGCGGGCGATCATGAGGCCTGCGATATTGAGACAGGTAACGAGCAGGACGGCAAGCGCAGCGCCGAAGACCGTAATCAGGCTGCGGCGCACGCGACCCACGACCACATCCTGCAGCGGAAAGGCGCGGAACTCGTGCACCACGTTGCCATGGCCGTACCACTTTCGGAATTTCGGATTCTCTAGATAGAAGGCAGCCGTCAGGGCGTTCAATTGCTGCCGTGCCTGCTCGATGGTCACGCCGGGACGCAGGCGTGCGATCATCTCGTAGTTGTCGCCGTCGTAGCCGGGGTCTTTGGGACTGAGTTGCAGCGGTTGCCAGAAATCGGGGTCGGCCATCACGCCCGGCGCTGTCTCAGCCGTAACCGCAAAGTGCGCCGGCATCACGCCCACAACGGTGAACTGTTCCTGGTTGATGCGCACGGCGCGGCCCACGATTGAAGGATCGGCATTGAAAGCGTGCGTCCAGAAGCCGTTGCTGAGAATCACTGCGCGTGGTCCGTTAGGAAGGTCTTCCTGCTGCACGAAGGGGCGGCCGAGCGCGGGCTCAACGCCGAGAGTGCGAAAGTAGCCTTCAGACACCTTCAGGGCCGTGGCCTGCACCGCATGGCCCTCGCCGAGTGAGAGATTCACTTGTGCGCCGGAATCATCCATGACGGCCGAGGAAGAAAAAACCTGGCTGTGCGTCCGGATAAAATCGGCCGCGGTGCCCACCTGTTCGGCATTGGGGCGCTCATAAGGATAGCTGTAGGCAACGCCGACGAGGTCGCCGGGGGCCGGATAGGGCAGGGGCCGCAGAAGCACATTCATGGTCACGCTGCAGACTGCCGCAGCGACGCCCACGCCGAGAGCAAGCGCGAACACCGCAGTCAAAGTGAAGCCGCGGGATGCGCGCAACTGGCGGAACGCGAAGCGAATATCCATGAGGAGCGCTCGTATCACTGTCACTCTCCTTATTCCGTTCGCAGAGCCTGCATTGGCTCGATGGTTGCGGCGCGGCGAGCGGGTATGAACCCCGCAACGACCGCGCAGAGGGTAAGAACCGCAACGGCGGCGGCGAGGGCAAAAGGATCGTATTCACCCACCTGGTAGAGCTGGCTCGCCATCAGATGACCGGCAAGGAGCGCCGCGGGAATGCCCAGCGCAAGCCCAAAGCCGATCTGCACAAATACGCCGCGCAGAACCATGGCGACGACGCTCGAACGCGTTGCGCCAAGCGCCATGCGGATGCCGATTTCGCTCGAGCGGCGCGCAACAAAGTAGGAGGTAACGCCGTAGAGGCCGACGCAAGCGAGGATCAGGGCGAGCGCTCCAAAGAGAGCGGTGAGCCGCGCGACAAGGCGCTCGTCGTTGAAGTTGCCGGCAACCTGCGCGTCGTAAGGCCCGAAGTCTGTAATGGTGAGGTTGGGATCGATGGAGGCGAGCGTGCGACGAACAGTTTGCTCGACATTCTCCTGCGGGCCTTTGAAGCGCAGGATGACAGACCCAAGAAAGAGCGAGCGCGCTTCACCGGTGCTGAATTGAATGTCCTTGAAGGGATAGACCTGGGTCGTGGGCCGCAGGAATAGCCGGCGCGCAGGATGGCGCGGATCGTTCATCTTGAAGTCCGCAATCACGCCAACAATCTCGAAAGCACTTGCGTACTGGCGAACATCGAGGCCGAAGTGCTTGCCGATGGGATCCTCATTGGGGAAGAAGCGTTTCGCAAAAGCCTCGTTGACCACTGCGACCGGGCGCGACGTGGCAGTATCCTGCGCGGTGATGCCACGGCCGCGCACCACGGGCACGCCGATAGCGTCAAGGAACTGCGGGCTGACGCGGTCCCAGGTCGCGCCGCTGCTCGGATCGTCGGCGGCAGGATCGGGTTTGCCCTGCACCACGATGCGGTCGCCCCAGTTATCTCCCTCGAGCGGGCTATAAAGAGCGAGGGCGGCGTTGGCCATGCCGGGCAGGTTCGAGAAACGGTCTTCGATTTGCCGATAGAGCGCAGGCAGGCGGTCGACTGTATAGCCGGCACCCGCCGGGTCGAAGTGGAAGACGTAGCGGTTCTCGGTCTGAATGCCGAAGTTCTGGTTCTGCAGGTTTGCCAGCGAGCGTGTCATCAGGATTGCGCCGGCGAGGAGCACAATGGACAGCGCAGCCTGAAAGACCACGAGAGCGCGCTGCGGAAGCGATGAGCGATCGCGCGTGGATCGATTCGCGCCGCGGAGCACGTCTGCAGGTTGGGCGCGCGAAGAGAGCCATGCGGGAGCGATGCCGAAGAGAGCTCCCGTAAGAAGCGAAACGAGAAACGCAAAACCAAGCACGGGCAGTGAAGGAGTGGCCTGAATGGGAAGGTTGCGCGCATTGGGAAAAGCCAGCGCGAGAATTGTGCTGGAGCCGGCATAGGCGACGACAAGTCCCGCCAGGCCGCCGATGCAGGCGAGCATCACGCTTTCGGTCAGCATCTGCCGCACAAGACGGACGCGTCCGGCACCCATTGCCATGCGCACGGCGACATCGGCACGCCGCGCCGTGGCCCGCGCCAGCAGAAGGTTGGCGATATTGGCGCAGGCGATGAGCAGCACCACGGAAGCCAGGATCATCAGCATCTTGAGGCCGGTGCCCGTCTCCTGCTGCAGGTTCTGAATGCCCCCGCCGGCAGGCGCGAGCACAACATGCTGGCGGGCGATCTGCCCCTGCGCGCCTAACTCAACATAGATCGGACGCGTATAGAGGAAATGCCGCAAAGCGTCAGAGAGCTTCGCGTTCAGCGCCGCGAGATTCGCACCGGGCCTCAGGCGGCCGATGGGATAGAGCCAGTTGGGGTCGGGGTGATGCAGGATGGAGTTCGATCCTTCCACCAGCGGCTCGGTATTGATGGGAATCCAGACCGCGGGCGGATTCTGCGTGACTCTGTCGCCAAAGAAGCCCGGAGGCGCGATGCCGACAACCGTGAACGGATGTGTCTGGATAAAGACGGTAGAGCCGACCAGAGATAGGTCGCCGGCGAAATCGCTCTGCCACGATGCGTAGCTGATAACCACGGCAGGCGTCGCGCCCGGCACGTCGTCCGAGGCGATCAGCGTGCGGCCGAGGTAGGGCCCCATGCCGAGGGTGGTGAAGTAATTGCCGGTCACATACTCGGTGCGCAGGCTGCGCGGCTCGGTCTCTCCGTGACGCACGTAGTAGCTGTTCTGGCCCGCCTGCACGGCAGCGAGCTGCTCAAATTCTGGAGCAGCCTCTCGCAGGCGCTGATACAGATCGTAGGAGAAGATGGCAAAGTCGCCATTCGAGTTCTGGAAGCCGCCATCGACGCAGCAATCATCCGTGTCGCCGATGCGATAGAGCTGCGCCGGATCGGCGACCGGCAAGGAGCGCAGCAGAATGCCCTGCACCAGCGTGAAGATGGCGGTATTCGCGCCGATGCCGAGAGCCAGAGTGAGCACGGCGGTCAGCGTAAAGCCCGGCGATTTCCGCAACTGGCGCAGCGCATAGCGGATGTCCTGCAGGAGTTGGCTCATTGCTTCCCTTCCCCGTGATTGGCTTCAGCAACGTGGCCGCAACTGTGGGCACCGGGCGCGAGGCACTGATGGAATGAACAGGGCATCGCGGCCTCACTCACCGCGCAGGGCCAGCATTGGATTCACATTCGCCGCCCTCCGAGCTGGGATCGCCGCCGCAATCAAAGCCGCGAGAGCAAGCAGAAGCGTCGCAATAGCAAGCATCGCGGGATCGTACGGCTTCACGCCGTATAGCTGATTCGTCATACCTCGGCCGGCCAGGATCGCAGCTGGAATACCGATGGCCAGTCCGATGGCAACCTGCAGGAATGCGGATCGCAGCACCATGGCGAGCACGGATCTCCTGTCCGCGCCAAGCGCCATGCGAATGCCGATTTCGCTGGAGCGCTGCTCCACGGTGTAGGCTGTGACGCCGTAGAGGCCGATGGCCGCAAGGACCAGCGCCAGGACGCCAAAGAGCAACGTTAGCTGGGCAATCATGTTCTGCTGGTCAAAGTCTTTGTGCAGGATCTGGTGATAGCTGCCGAAGTCCGCGATCACGAGGTTGGGATCGATTTCGGAAAGAGCGTGGCGCACCTGACTCTCGAGGGCCTCCGGCTTGCCGGGCATCCACAGAACAAGGTTCGAAAGATAATGCGAGGCGGTGTCCCCGGCCATCTGGGGTGCCTTCGTCCAGGTCACGTGCTGCGCAGCGGGAAGAAAGAACATGGCCCGCGGAGGATCTTTGAAGCCGTAGGTCACGTACTGCATATCGGCGGCCACGCCCACCACTTCGAAGTCTCCGGCATGCGCCATCTCATCCATGCCGAAGTGCTTGCCAATCGGATTCTGCCCTTTGAAGTACTTCTTCACAAACGCTTCATTGACGACCGCGACCAGAGGCGACGTCGCCGTGTCCTGTTCGGTGACCGGCCGGCCAAGAAGAATGCGGTTGTTCAGGGTTTCAAAGAAGCCAGGAGTAACTCGCGTCCAGGTGGCGCCATCGTCTTCGCCGGAATGCGGCTCCGGCTTGCCTTGCACGCGGACGCCGTCATTCCAACTGTCGCCGCTCATGGGCGCATAGGTGACTGCGGCAACGCCCTGCATGCCTGGAATTCTGCGCAGGCTTTCGAGGATGCGGCGGTAGAGCAACTCAAGCTGGTCGGGCTGATATCCCGCGAGGTGAGGATCGATCCAGGCCAGGTAGCGGTCTTCGGGCGTGAATCCGAAGTTTTGATGCTGCAGATTGCGGAGGCTCTGCGTAAGCATGGCGGCTGCGCTCAGCAGCACAAGCGAAAGAGCTGCCTGCAGAATCACCAGGGTCCTCTGCGGCCATCGCGCACCCTGTGCGGTGGAACGGTTCGCGCCGCGCAGCGCCTCCACGGGCTCGGCATGCGACGTCAACCAGGCAGGCACAATGCCGAAGAGCACGCCCGTCAACAGCGAGACACCCATCGCAAAGAGCAGCACCGGCAGAGAAGGTGTTGCATCGATGGGGACGTAGCTGTTGGGGCCCGTGAAAGCGAGATGAAGGATGAGGTTGCTGCCAAGGTAAGCCACGCCCAGCCCGGCTGCGCCACCCAGCAGCCCCAGAAGCAGGCTCTCGACGAGCGCATTGCCGACGAGGCGTCCTCGGGAAGCGCCCAGCGCCACGCGCACCGAGATCTGCTGGCGGTTGCGCAGTCCGCGCGCAAGCAGCAGGTTGGCGAGATTCGCGCAGGCAATCAGCAGCACGCATCCGGCAGCAATCATGAGAACGCGCAGATCGGCCTCGTACTGCTCTCGCAGATCAGTAACGCCGGCGCCACCGGGCGTCAGGAAAAGATTCTGCTTGGGCAGATACTCCTTGTCCTGCGTGCTGAGGTCAGAGAAGTGGCTCATCTGCCACTGCCGCAGTTCCACCCTCAGCTGCGCTTCAA
>JBATYG010000248.1:0-2584 GCA_049673945.1 Occallatibacter sp. | reverse complement strand
CTGACGGCGGCGCGCGACACGGCCGAAGAGCTCGATCAAGTGCTGGGCACAGTGGTCGAGAGTGGCGCAGAGCTGCTGCTCGTCTCCGGCGGCGTCTCCGCGGGCAGGTTCGACCTGGTTGAGCCAGCGCTTCAGGGCATCGGTGCGCAGTTTCATTTCACTGGGGTGCGCATGCAGCCAGGCAAACCGGTAGTTTTTGGCCAGGTGCCCGCGCGTGGGCGAACATTGCCGTTTTTCGGGCTGCCGGGGAATCCGATTTCGTCGTCGGTCACGTTTCTTCTCTTTGGCGCGCCGCTGCTTGCCGCGCTGGCAGGCTGCGGATACGAAGGGCCTCGCTTTGCAATGGCGAGGCTGAGCGACGCAACAGACCGCAATGCGACGCTCACGCGCTTTCTGCCGGCCTGGTGCGGGCCCGGCGGCAGCAGCGATGCTCCGCAGGTGGCGCCGGTTCCGTGGCATGGCAGCGGCGATCTGCCTGCATTTGGGAGGTCGAATTGCTTCGTAATGGTTCCTGAAGGTATCGGCGGATTGGCGGCGGGCGAGATGGTGCGGATTCTGATGGTGTGAGGAGCGGGACTATGGCGGATCGCGGGCGGCAGGGGCTTTCGCACTTTGACGAAGCAGGAAAAGCCGGCATGGTGGACATAAGCGCGAAGCAGGCTTCGCGCCGCACGGCGACGGCCTCGGCCTTTGTTGAGCTTGCGGCGAAGGTGTTGAAGGCGCTGCCAGAGAATCCCAAGGGCGATCCGCTGGAGGTGGCGCGCTTCGCCGGGATACAGGCCGCGAAGCGCACCTCGGAGCTGATCCCCATGTGCCATCCTCTGGCGCTGACCCACGTTGATGTGACGGCGGAGATTGTTCGTGGCGGCGTGCGTATCACGGCGACAGCGACGACGGTTGGTCCCACCGGCGTAGAGATGGAGGCGCTGACGGCGGCGTCGGTTGCTGCGCTCACGGTCTACGACATGACGAAGGCGCTCGATAAGAGCATCGTGATCCGCGAAGTGCGCCTTGAGGCCAAGTCCGGCGGCAAGAGCGGGGACTACCGGCGCGCCAGATGAATGTGGCCACCCCGATGCCGGCGGTGGCCACGCAAGTGCGGAAAGCCACGTTGTTACTGTGCCGGTGGCTTTGTCTCCGTTGGCGGGGCAGCATGCTCGTGATGGTCGTGATCGGCCGCCGGAGTGAAGGGCGGCGGATCGAGATGGCCGCGATGGCAGGTGCCGCAGCTGACCGGCTGGCCGGAGTTGTCAATCTTGCTCACATACTTCGTGTTGATGGTCTCGACCATGGTGTACATCACGCGGGCCGCGGCCTTTTCCGGCTTGGAGTCATCGGCGAAGTTGAGAACCGGCCGGCCGTTGGGGCCCTTTTTCGTGGGGTCGGCGGCGTGGCAGGTGGTGCACTCGGTTCCGAGCTGGCCTGCCCAATGGTGCATGATCTCGTGAACCTGCTCGCCAGTGAGGGTTTTGGGGAGAACCTTGAGATTGGTGGGCGCGGGCACGGGCCCGTGTTCGTGTTCATGAGGAGGACCGCCGGCAGGCGGCGCCTGTGCGAAAGCAGCGATGGACAGGGCCACACCAATCACTGCGGTAGAGAAAAGCAGAGAAGAGGATTTCAAGCGGAAGTTCCTCACGGTTGGAATGTACTTCTACCTCGTAAGACGAAATATTAGCGCGTTGGACGCATCTTCCGCCTGAGAGATTTGGCGGTTGAGAGATTTGGGTCCGGATGCGCAGCCGTGCCCATGGATGACAAAACGAAGGGGCCAGTCGACGGCATGGTTAATGCCGATGCGCGCGGTGACAAGCGCCTCGGGCAGAGGCGACGCGTCGTCGCGGATCTGGAGAGGCGAGCTCCGGCTGGTGAGATCGAGCCCGTTGTGCAGGGGGCGCGTCAGGCCGAGAGCCTCGCTGAGCCTGCCGGGCCCTGCGGTAAGGGCCGGATGCGGCGCATCGAGGGTGAGGCCGCGGTTGCGGGCCATGAGAGGGATTCCGGCCACTGGCTCAAGCGCGCGCAGGAGAACGCCGCCGCCGAGGCCCTCAACTTCGCAACTGACGTTCATGCAGAAGTACCGGCCGTAGATGGAGTAGACGTAGGCGTGGCCTGCGGGACCGAAGAGGACGGAGTTGCGCGGCGTGGGTCCGCGATGAGAGTGCGCCGCCGGGTCGGGTGGGTTGTTGTGGGGGCCGAGGTAGGCCTCGGTCTCCACAATGCGGCCGGCGATCACACCGGCTCGCGTGCGATGCACCAGCAGCTTGCCGAGCAAAAGGGGAGCGACACGCTCCGGCGCGTGCTCAAAGAAGCTGCGGGGGAGCAGACGGCCCGGCAGCCGAGCCGCGTGTGAACCTGCTTGTGCCTCTACTTGTGCTTTTTGTTCCATTCCTTGATGAGCGCAAGAACCTCTTCGGCATGGCCTTCCGGCGTCACCTTGGGAAAGATATGGAGCAGCTTCTGGTCGGGACCGATGACGAATGTAGTGCGCTCGATGCCCCAGACTTTCTTGCCATACATGTTCTTTTCCTTCATCACGCCAAACTGATTGCACACTTTCTCGTCTACATCAGCAAGGAGTGTGTAGGGC
>JBATYG010000247.1:0-3719 GCA_049673945.1 Occallatibacter sp. | reverse complement strand
GTGCCTATTTGAGGATCGAAAATCGCACGAAGCCATCCTTTGTTGCGCCATCCAACTTCCGACGCGAGATGTGCCCGGAGTACCTGGATAAATAGGACCTCGGCTAGCCGAGTCGCGACTACTTCAGATCCCGGCGCCTGTTCTGCCATTTCTGACGCCAGCGCCTGCATTGTGTTGTGAAGAGCAAGCGTGTGGGTTTGATCGGCCTTGATCAGAATGAAGCTAGGCAATAACTGAGTGATCGGCTTGAGACTGGCGCGATCGAAACTCAAGGACCCACAGACGATTGTCGTCGGCGCGCCACCGCCTCCATAATGAGCGACATTGCTGTTGTCTCTGGCCGCGATCTCGCGAAAACTGCTCTTCGGACGTGTTCGCAGGCTGTCGCGCATAACAAACGAAGTTCCCCGGGCCAGCAAAATGCAATCACCACCGGTAAGGGGAATCGGCTCCGGAATCCCTTCCACACTCAGCCAGCAGTTGCCGCGCGAAAGCATGGCGAAGTGCGCTAAATCTGTGGGTGAAATCTTTCTGCCGGCAGGCGTGACCTTTTCTTCGGCCTGACCATCCTGTATCAAGCCCCACGGGGCGGTGGCTTCGAGCCTGTGCTGACCGAAAGCGGTTACGTGCATCGTTCTGAAGATGTCTGTTATCGGGTCCAACGTAACCTCCCCGTTTGGACGAATAGACAAAAGATTAGGACTCCCGAGCAGTTCTCGTCCACCGCCAGACAAATCTACTGTTCTGTAACTGAACACATCTACCGGAGGGAGTCATTATGGGAAAGCTTAAGGGTAAGGTTGCAGTCATCACGGGTGGATCGAGCGGCATGGCGCTGGCGAGCGCCAAGCGCTTCGTTGAAGAAGGCGCCTACGTTTTCATCCTGGGCAGGAGGCAGAAGGCGCTCGATGAGGCCGTCAAGCTGATTGGCCGGAACGTGACCGGCGTGCGCGGTGACGCGTCCAATCTCGTCGACCTCGACCGCCTGTTCGATACGGTCAAACGGGAAAAGGGCAAGATCGATGTCCTCTATGCGAGCGCGGGCTGGGGCGAAGCCGCCAACCTGGGCGAGATTACCGAGCAGCACTTCGATACGATCTTCGGTCTGAATGTGCGTGGAACGCTCTTCACGGTCCAGAAGGCATTGCCGCTGCTCAAAGATGGTGGATCGATCATCATGACCGGATCCGTTGCTTCGGTGAAGGGTTTTGCTGGTTTCAGCGTGTATGCGGCGAGCAAGGCAGCATTGCGCTCCTTCGCACGCACGTGGCTCAACGAACTGAAGGGCAGGAATATCCGGGTGAACGTGCTGGGCCCAGGACCGATCGCCACACCGATGCAGGAAGAAGTTCTGACCAAGGAGGCGAAGGAGATGTTCGAATCCCTGATCCCGCGGGGAAAGATGGGTCAGCCCGAGGAAATAGCGACGGTCGCGCTGTTTCTTGCTTCAGACGATTCGAGCTTTGTGAACGGGGTGGAGTTGAATGTCGACGGCGGCTTGTCGGCCATCTGAAATCGGCGGATCCCGGTGAGTGCATGATCGCCAAGGCGCTCACCGAGATCGGATGGGTACCCATCAAAGGAAATCGGTCTTCCGGGACTGAATGTAAAACGTCACGCCGAGGAGCAGGGGAACCGTCAGCACCTCGCATATCAGGATGATCCAGGCCGTCGAGCTCCACTGCACCTGTGTGCCCCACATGTATTTCGAGATGCCGGACAGGTGGGCGAAGACGTACCCCAAGACATTGATGCCCAGACTCGAGGCGAAAATCCCGGCAGTGGCCCACGTCTGCGATTCTGTGATGATGCCGGCAGCCACGATGAGCGAGGTGGTGATGAGCATCTCCATCGCCATGATGGCTGTGTAAGGAACAAGCCCATGCGTTGCGCCGGGAAGGAGCAACACACCGAGCGCACCGGCCGTGAGCAGCGCCCAGGGAATAAGGAAGATGATGAGATTGGCCAGGATCTTGGCAGCGGTATATTCGCGCCAGGAAACAGGAAGACTCATGACGAACGCCAGAGTCTGCTCTTTTCGCTCGTTAACAGTCGTGACCATCGCCAGCTGTGCGCCGACCCCGACGATGACCATGCAGAGAAGGATGATGCAGAGCATGAAGGCCACCGGTTTGCCGGTGAGAACAAGGGCCAGCGCGCCCAAGCCCACCGGAAGTGATCCAAGGATGACCCAGCGATTCAGATACCAGTCCTTGAGGATAAGGTGGCGGACTACTGCGTAATTGATCCGTGCGCGGTTCATGCGGGCTGGACCTCCCTTCTGCTCTGAACATTGGCGACAAAAATCTCTTCCAGAGTCATCGAGTCGACGGCCTGAACGGTAACTCCGCGATCCTGGCAGAGCGAGACGACGGCCGGATCGAACTGGCTCGTGGTCAGGACCGGAAGGCGATCGGTGCCGGCCACCTCGACGACGCCGGGAAGCTGCGGCAGGGCAGAACTGGGTGGAACCAGGAGCCGGACACGCCGCCAGCGTTCGAGAAGATCTTCCTTTTCGTCGAGGGCAATGAGTCGGCCGCGATCTATGAAGGCGATGTGGTCGGAGATCTGCTCAACTTCCAGGGTGTTGTGCGAGGAGAAGAAGATAGTTCGCCCCTCGTCGATGAGCACCGACATCAATTCGCCGAGAACCTCGCGCCGCGCCACGGGATCGAGGCCGGTGGTGGGCTCGTCGAGGATGAGCAGCCGCGGCTGACGCGCGAGAGCCAGCAGGAGCGCTGCCTTGACCCGCTGGCCGTGCGAGAGCCCCTTAATCCTCTGCTGCGGGTTGAGATCGAAACGGCGCAGCAGTGTATCGGCGTAGGCCTGATCCCATCGCGGGTACATCGAGGCAACGAAGTTCATATGCCATGCGAGAGTGGCCGCGCCATAGAGCCGCATGTCTTCAGAGACAAAGCCAATGTCCAGTTTCGCCGCAGTTTGCTCAGCAGGCATCGAGTGGCCCAGCACCTGGACGGAGCCGCTATCCTGACGCACCAGCCCCATGAGGATGCGGATGGTCGTCGATTTGCCCGCACCGTTGGCCCCGATGAACCCGAGGACTCGACCCTCGCCCAATTCAAAGCTGATGCTGTCCAGAAAAAAGTGAGGGTAGCGCTTGCTGACGCCCTCCATGCGAATACTGAGGTCGTTCATCGGGACTCCTTCGAGGATTTCGGGATGAAGTGCGCGTCCTCGGTTTCTTCGAGGGCCTTGCGCAGGCGCGAGACGATTTCGCGCTCGCTCATGCCGATCGTTGCACCGAGACGGGCCGCTTCTTCGAGATGGCCGGCCATTTCCTGCTCAAAGATTTCCGGGCCGGGGATAACGTCGGCGGCGACGAACGAACCCTTGCCATGCTGGGTCACGATGAGACCCGAATGCTCCATTTCAAGATAGGCGCGTTTGACGGTGATCACGCTGATGCGGAGTTCGGCAGCGAGTTGGCGGATGGAGGGGATCTCCTGCCCGGCAACCCATTCTCCGACGGCTATCTTCTGTTTGATCTGGTTCACAATCTGCTGGTAGAGGGGCCCGCCGGTCTGGGACAGAACGATCTTGGACGGCCGTGTGTGCATAATGAATATACTGAGTATACACAGATGATCGATGCTGTCAAGCTGAAGAGCATCTTGCCCATGATCGCCAAGGCGCTCACCGAGATCGGATAGCCACCCGCAGCGATGGCGCCAATCGTTGATGTGGAGGCTCAAAGCGCT
>JBATYG010000246.1:0-1978 GCA_049673945.1 Occallatibacter sp. | reverse complement strand
GTCTAGCATCGCTTTTTTCCCCACAGTTCACTGGGTTTAGTTGATTTGCGCTGAGCTAATGGTAATTTCGAGCTGGAGTGCACCATTCACGAACCGCTGTATGTGAAATGGGATGTTGACTCCGTCAATTGTTCGGTAATCCGAATAACGAATTTCAACCGAAAGTGTGATCGGCGCACCGTTATCAGGCGGGGTTGAATACGAAAGCACGCTCGGCAACATTGAGTGCTTATCGAGACCAAGATCCACAGTGCTCTGTTGAACTGTTTCGGCTGGCACCGGGCTTACGGCGGGGATCAATTGCGTACGAAGATGTCGATAGGAGGTATCGCTAGACCCAACTGATCCAACTCCTAGATCCAAAATGCCGACAGTGCCTGCCGATGAAGCTTGTTGCAGTGTCAGAGCAGGCATGAACCAGAGTGCCGCGTTCCAGCAAGCACCGGAGGTGGTGCTGTGCTGAACGTTGTCGTTTCCGCTCCAGCTGCACATGGTGTCTTGCCCGACGCCTGATTGTGTTTCGATTCTTTGGCCGAGAGAACCAAGTGAGAGTTGCATCTGAGACATGCCGCTGCTCGATGCGAGTAAAGTTGCGCTACCCGAATCTTCAAAGGTGCCCGAATACCAATTGGCATTGCCTGAGAGTTGAATGGCATCGACAGAACGACCTCCGGAAAACGCCGCTTCCATCTGAACCAGGGCGGATAAACCTGCATTCGGAATTGCTGATTGAGCGGCGGCTAGCACAGAGAATGCTAGTACTACACACCAGAACAGAAGGCTCGATGTCAGGCACATCTTTTTCAAGGTGCGGCTCCTTAGTTGGTACTGGCGTTAAGGGTGGCGGGCCGGAACATCTCAGCGTCGGAACGCGCGATAACACCGCAGGATTGCGGGCAGTTGATGAATGATCGCTCAAACTCTGGCAGGAAGTATCCGACGTAACTAAGAGTCTGTCAAGTACAAAAACGCAAGCGATCATCCTACATTACAGCAGCGATCACAGGATGTTTATTAGTGTGGTAATAAGTTGGCGGGAGATCGAGATCAGCAAGTGCTCGCACATGGAAGACACGAAATTGCTCACAGCTTCTCGCTACACCTTTGTGATATGAGCACAGAGGAGACTGACCAGTCAGCACGGTTGCGCACGGCTATTCGGGCCACTCGTTGTATCTGGCAATCGTGCTGCGAGCGCAAAAGGTGACGCATTCTTGGAACGCTAGCTACAATCGCTTTGTCCCGGTGTTGATAATCGCAATAAATGCTTCGCTTGATAGGTGCTTCCGAGGTCGAAAGGTAGGCACTTGAGGTCGGAGGTGCGAGGGAAAATCGCAGAGCGTGTCGAGCCGCCAAAAGATAAAATGAAGTCGGGCACCCGCTTCACAATTGGAGCGAACTGCATTCGGCTGGGCACTGCGCCAGATAGCCCCCAAAAGGGCGGTCCGGAAGTCTACCTGACTAATTCTTTAACCTGTTTCATCAAAATCTCATACTGGCTCTGGATCTCGCTTCGACGTCGGTATTCCGCGAAGATGCGAAAGGGCAGTTCGGCTCGTAAATATTGACGCCTTCTCAGAACCGAGAGAGCCGCGCATTCAACAAAATGCCAATTTCGTCGTAACTCTTCCTGAAGGGGCGAGGCGTTCTTCGCTCGTCCGGCGAGCGCAAGTGCCTTGAGCCGCTCCAAGCCTTCATCCATTGTCAAATCCTGCCGTGCAAAAATTCGGTAGAACGATTGGAAAACCTCATAGGCAGGTCCGGGATTCGGAAGACCTGCCAACAATGAGCAACGATCGTACGAGGTTCGCGAAGTGACTCCGGGAAGTCCCGCCATGCCCATCGCAACGGTTAGAGGGGCGATCGTGTGCCTCTTACTCTGAATGAATTCCAAGACCTGTGATTGCGCAAAGTAGGCTTCTTGGCGTTCCAGTCGGGAACGGTATTCCGCCTCACGCGCCTTCGCGCATTCGTACGC
>JBATYG010000245.1:0-2131 GCA_049673945.1 Occallatibacter sp. | reverse complement strand
TCGGTTTTGCCGCGCTCACCATGAACCGCGATCTGCACATCGATCCGCGCCTCTACGGGCTCGCCGCCGGCATGTTCTTCCTCGGCTACTTTATCTTTGAAGTGCCCAGCAACCTCATGCTGCTGCGCACCGGCGCGCGACGTTGGATCATGGTGCTCATGGTGATCTGGGGCCTGGTTTCGGTGGCCACAGCCTTCGCTACGGGACCGGTAAGCTACATCGTGCTGCGCTTTCTGCTGGGCGCGGCCGAGGCCGGTTTCTATCCCGGCGTCATTCTCTATCTCACCTTCTGGCTGCCGCCTTCTGTACGCTCCGGTGTCATGGCCCTGTTCATCGCGGCCAACCCCCTTTCAAGCGTGATTGGCGCGCCCATCTCGGCGCGCATCCTTCTGCTTGACAGCGCCCTCGGCCTCAAAGGCTGGCAATGGCTCTTCCTCATCGAAGGCATTCCCGCCATTCTTCTCGGCGCGGTGGTGCTCTTCCTGCTGCCGGACGGCCCCGGCCACGCCCGCTGGCTCACCGGCCAGCAGAAGGCCCAGCTCGATCGTGACCTCGCGGTCGCTGCATCCCACGACCCCACAGGCAGGCGGCATTCGCTCTTCGACGCCTTCACCGCGCAGCCGCGCGTCTATGGCTGGAGCCTCGCCTACTTCCTGCTGATGCTGGGTAATTACGTTCTCAATTTCTGGATTCCTTCGGTGCTCGCTTCGCACGGCGTTGGCCTTAAAAGCCTGGGATGGCTTACCGCTCTGCCATACCTGGCCGGGACAGCCGCCATGATTCTGTGGAGCCGCCGCTCCGATCGCCGCGGCGAGCGCCGCGTGCACCTCACCATCGGATACGCCACCGGAGCTCTTGGCTTTGTTATCGCAGGCCTTGCGCCCAATGCCGCCCTCGCCACGGTCGGCTTCGCGGTGGCCGCTATGGGCATTCTCGGCGCCCTCCCCATCTTCTGGGGAGCGTCAACGATCGAGCTCGCCGGCCCCATGGTCGCCGCGCACATCGCCGTCATCAACTCCATCGGTAACCTTGGCGGCTTCTTTGGCCCTGGACTCATTGGATCGCTGCGCCAGTCGACCCACGGCTACTTCGCGGGACTCTCCGCCATCGCCATCTGCCTCCTCGCCGGAGCCCTCAGCACGGCTGTGCTCTGCAAACCCGCTGCAACCGGGGCCGTCGCCACCGCCACCAAAGAATCCGCACAGCCGTAGTACAAGAACCACTGATCATGGAAGATCGCCAGCCCTTCCGCAAACGTTGTTCCCGCGGCATACTGTCCCGTCTTCTCATAAGGCGTCTCCGGTTTCAGCACCGGCGCATCTGTCCGCCTCAGCAGGTGCATCGGATTCATCGCGTCAAAGAGCGCTTCGCCCGCTGCGTACGCATTCGGACCAAGCGCCGGATCCCCACCGCTCGCCGCATTCCTGCCGTTGTAGATCATTACTATGCCGGCGCTCGTCACCACCGGCGGCGGACCCGTCTCTGGAAACGTGCTGTCGAAGTGTCCCGGCCGCGGCCGCAGCAGTTCCACCGGCTTGCCGCTTGTATCCTGCACCGGCGTCCAGTGAATGAGGTCCTCTGAAGTCGCAATGTGGATCGCACCTTCTCCCCAATACATCCAGTACCTGCCGTTGATCTTTGCCGCGACCAGCCGGCCTTTCTCCACGCGCGTCACAATGCCTGCTGACTTGTACTTGAGATTCGCGTATCGCCCGCCCGCCGCAGTCAGGAATGCCGGACCGTATTTCTTCCAGTGCTTCAGATCGCGCGAAGTTGCAATGCCTACCGAATACGTCTCACGGTTCCACTGCGTGTAGGTCAGCACATAGGTGCCGTCTTCGCTCTCCACAATGCGCGGATCTTCAACGCCACCGGGCCACTCGCGCGCCTTCTGGTCATCGTCTGCGGGATAGAACACCGGCTCGCCAAGCCGAGTGAAGTGAATGCCGTCTTTGCTCTCCGCGAGGCCCAGCCGCGAAGTATGCCCGCCAATCTCCATTGAGCCGGAGTTGTCCTCTGCGCGATACAGCACATAGACCTTGCCGTCGCGCACAATCGCCGCCGGGTTGAAGGTATGCAGCGCCTCCCACTGCACGTGCGTGTTCAGTATCGGGTCCTTGAACTTCGACTC
>JBATYG010000244.1:0-4230 GCA_049673945.1 Occallatibacter sp. | reverse complement strand
ATCTCTGCCTGGTTACCTCGCTGCACGATGGCATGAACCTCGTCGCGAAGGAATATGTCGCCGCGCGCGACGATGAAGACGGTGTGCTGGTTCTCAGCCGCTTCACCGGCGCCGCTGTGGAACTGGGTGACGCGCTTCTGGTGAACCCTTACGACATCGGCGGCGTATCCGAGGCGATGAACCGCGGCCTTAACATGGATCGTGAAGAGCGCCGGCTGCGTATGCAGCACATGCGCCGCCAGGTGATGGAGCACAATATCTACCGCTGGGCGGCCAGCGTGCTCGGCGCGCTGCGGGAGATCCGCGTGGAGCGCTCAGGCGGCGTGCAGGAACCGATGGCTCCAGGGACCGTCACCGGCAGGCAGGAAACCACGGAGCGAAAGCTCGCATAAGAGAGAACCGACATTGACCGAAGCGGCAGCACGAAAGCTGAACGTATTCTTTCGCGCGTTTTCAGGCGCTCCCCGTCCGCTGTTGCTGGTGGATTACGACGGAACGATGGCCGCATTCCGCATCGATCGCTTTAGTGCGCGCCCCTGGGCCGGCGTAAGCGATTTGCTCAAGCAGATTCAGACCCCAACCCGGACGCGCATCGCAGTGATCACCGGCCGTCCCGCGAATGAAATTGCCCCGATGCTCGCGCTCGAATCGCCGGTCGAAGTCTGGGGTCTGCATGGAGCCGAGCGCCTTCATCCGCACGGCCGCCGCGAACTGGAGCAGGCGCCGGCTGCCTCCCGCACGGAACTCGACGCTTTGCGCGCGCGCCTCAAGCGCGACGCGCTCGGCGGCCTCTATGAAGACAAAGCGAATGCCGCCGTGGTGCACTGGCGGGGCAGAACACCGGCGCGGGCTCTCGCCATCGAAAAGAAAACCCGCGCGATCTTCGAGCCTCTTGCAACGTTGAAGGGTCTGGCGCTGCTTGAATTCGACGGCGGCCTCGAACTCCGCATCGGCCGCGACAAGGGCGGCGCCGTGCGCGCAATCCTACGCGAAGAGAAGCCGGGGTCTCCTGTGACCTATCTGGGCGACGACTTGACCGACGAAGCCGCGTTTCAGGCGGTCAACGAGGCAAAGGGGCCGCACTTGAGCGTGCTCATGCGGCGCGCGAGGAGAGAGACCGCTGCAGAGGTCTGGCTGAGGCCGCCCGCGGAGTTGCGCATCTTCTTGCAGCGATGGCTGGAAGCTGCCGCCTAGAAGCTGGAAGCTTTTCCGCTACTCTCGCCCGCGCTTGCGGATCTCGATATTCAGGCGCTTGATCTTCTGATTGAGGGTGGAGAGAGGGATGCGGAACTGCTCGGCGGCTTCAGTCTGGTTGCCGTTGCAGCGTTCCAGCTTTTCTACGATGATGCGCCGCTCGATATCTTCGAGGATGTCGAAGAGCGAAGCGTTAGGGTTGTGCTCGAGCAGGGCATCCTGAAAGCTACGCCCCGTGATGTGACCCGGCAGCAGATCCGAACCTATGACCGGCCCCGACGAGAGCACCACGCCGCGCTCGATGCTGTTTTCGAGCTCGCGCACGTTGCCCGGCCAGTCGTAATCGACCAGCGCGCGCAGCGCGTCCGATGACAGCCTGCGCGGCGAGAGGTCATTCTCGTTGGCGTAGAAGTCCAGAAAATGCTGTGCCAGCAGCGGAATGTCTTCACGCCGGGCGCGCAGTGGCGGCAGGTCGACAGTGATCACATTCAGCCGGTAGAAGAGGTCCTCGCGGAAGCGGCCATCGCGCACCGCCTGCCGGAGATCCACGTTGGTGGCGGCAAGGATGCGCACATCCACCTGAATTTCCTGGATGCCCCCGAGGTGCATGAAGCGCTTATCCTGCAGCACGCGCAGAATCTTGGCCTGCGTGTCCATGCCCATGGTCGCAATCTCATCCAGAAAGAGCGTGCCGCCGTTTGCAACTTCAAAGAGGCCTTTTTTGGAAGCAACCGCGGAGGTGAAGGCGCCCTTTACATGGCCAAAGAGTGTTGACTCCAGGAGTTCGGAGGGCATAGCGCCTGTATTGATCGGCACAAAGGGTTTGTCGCGCCGCGGCGAGTTCGCATGAATCGCCTTCGCGATGATCTCCTTGCCGGTTCCGCTCTCACCCTGGATCAGCACGGTCGATCGGCTCGGCGCCACCTGCGCCACCAGGTCGAAGACGCGCAGCATCAGGTCGCTTTTGCCCACGATGTTGGCGAAGTTGTAGCGCTGCTTCAGGGTGCGCTTCAGTTGCAGATTTTCTTCTTCGGTGCGATGCCGCGCCACGGCGGAGCGGATATCGGCGAGCAGCTTCTCGTTGTCCCACGGCTTCTGAACGAAGTTCTCCGCGCCGGCCCGGATCGCCTCAACGACGTTGTCCACCGTTCCGTAGGCGGTGATCATGATGACCGGCGTCTCCGGCTGGCGCTCGCGAATCTGCGGCAGCAACTCAAGGCCGCTCTGGCCCGGCAGCGCAAGATCGAGAAGCACGAGATCGAAGGTATCGAGATCGAGAAGATGCAATCCGTGTTCGCCGTCGTTCGCGGTGTGCACGGCGAACCCTTCAAGGGTCAGCAGCACCTCGAGCGATTCGCGAATGCCCGCCTCATCATCGATTACCAGGATGCTTGCGTTGCTGGTGAACGCCGATAGTGCAGGCGCAGACGAGGAAAGATTCAACGTTTGTTCAACCTCAGACATGTACAGACTTCCTCAGCAGGGGAAACTCAAGGTGGAATGTGGTGCCGGCGCCGGGCGCGCTCTCGACCTGGATCTTGCCGGCATGTTCCTGGATGATCCCGTAGGTGACCGCCAGTCCCAGCCCGGTCCCGCGCCGTTCCCCGGGTTTAGGCATGTTCTTGGTGGTGAAAAAGGGATCGTAGATGCGCTTCAGGTTCTCCGGTGCAATGCCCGAGCCGGAGTCGGCCACGATTGCTTCAACATGTCCGTTGGCCAGGGTCGCAACCCGCAGGCGGCCGCCGCCGGGCATGGCTTCCTTCGCGTTCAGCAGCAGATTCAGAAACACCTGCTGCAGCTTGCCGGTGTTGCCGTGGATCACCGGCAGATCGTCGGCAAGCTCCATGTCGACGTCGATTTGCGCCGTCTTGAACTGATGTTCCAGCAGCGACAGCGTGTCGCGAATCACCTGGTTCAGATTCGTTTCGCGGAACTCCGTTGTGGACGTGCGCGAAAAGTTCAAGAGCCCATTGGCAATTTCTGACGCGCGAAAACTCTGCTGCGTGATTTTTTCAAGCACCGGTCCGATGCGCGAATCCCCGCGCAGTTGTTTGCCCAGCATCTGCGCATACGAGGAAATCACCGCGAGCGGCGTGTTGATCTCGTGGGCGACGCCCGCCGCCAGCAGACCGATCGAGCTCAGCTTGTCGGCCTGCGCAAGCTGCGTTTCGAGCGATACACGTTCTGTAATGTCGTCCACCAGCACGATGCGGCCGACCGTCACAAACTCGCGCGACATCAGCGGCGCGATGGCGATGTTTGCCGTGCGCTGCTCGCCGGCTCGTGTCGTCAGCGGGAACTTGTAGAGATGGTGCACGCCCGACTCATGGCGCGCGGCGTTCATCGCCTCCACAAATCCGGCCGGGAAGACCGCTCCAAGCTCCTGGCCGATCGCTTCGGCGCGGCTCAGCGCGTACATCGCTTCCATCTGCGCATTCCAGCTTTCAATGCGGTCATCGAGATCCACGGCCAGAATGCCGACGTTGATCGACTCGACGATGTTCTCGTTGAATTCCTTGAGCTGCTCGAATTCGGTGATCTTGTTTTGCAGGCGAGAGTAAAGGCTGGCATTCTGCAGCGCGATGCCGATGTAGCTCGCGAGCGATTCAAGTAGTTCCACGTCCTCGCTCGACAGAAAATCTCCGCCAACGGTGCGGCCGAGGCCGATCACGGCGATCGTGCGGGTTGCCGCGCCATCCTGCACGCGGCAGGGCAGGTAGTAGTTGAGGTCCAGCAGCGCTGCGGTCTGGCGCTGCGCATCGGGCAGATGCAATGCCTGCTGCGTGTTTTCGAGGAAGATATGCGAGTGGTCCGTTGCCTGATCGAAGTTCAGAAACCCGAGATCTAGGGCGTTCGCGCCGCGCCGCTCGTCAAATGAAGGCATGCCGTGCGAAGGAATTCCGTGCGAAGGCATGCCATGCGAAGCTGCCAGGCTTAGCCTTCCGGGCTCATCGGCCAGAAACACCGCGACGCGCGAAACCAGCAGCGTGTAGGGCAGCTTGTCGACGATTGATTCAAGCAGCGCGCGCAGATTGG
>JBATYG010000243.1:0-6003 GCA_049673945.1 Occallatibacter sp. | reverse complement strand
CCGTATCGCCGTGCCCACCAGCGTGCGTCTGCAGATCCGCCCCTGGCTGGCCGGAGGGCTCCTCCTTGCGGCGATCGTCGTGACCATCTACGGACTCGTCAATGCTCGCAGAATCAGGCTCAGGCGGGTGCCAATCAAGCTGGCGAACCTGCCGGCAGCGTGGGTTGGCCGCACCGCGCTGGTGGTGAGCGATATTCACCTGGGCAACATCAACGGCGAGCGCTTTGCGCGGCGCATCGCCGCCATGGCCCGGCAGCTTGATCCCGACATCATCTTCATTCCCGGCGATCTCTTCGATGGAATGAAGGTGAATCCCGAGAGAATTGCAGCGCCGCTCTACAAACTGGCTCCCCCGCTGGGGGTTTACTTCGTCACCGGCAATCACGACGAGTTCGGCGGCGCAGAGCAATATTGCGATGCGCTGCGGCGCGCCGGCATCCAGGTGATCGACGACAAGAGCACGGTCATCGACGGAGTTGTGATCGCGGGCGTGGGTCACCGCACTTCGACCCATCTGATCCAGCTTCGCCATCTGCTCACGAGCCTTGATTTGCGAGAAGGTGTGCCCAGTATCCTGCTGCAACACGTGCCGCACCGTCTGCCGATGCTTGAACAGGCGGGCGCGAGCCTTCTGCTGAGCGGTCACACCCATTGCGGCCAGACCTTTCCCTTCACCCTGATCGCGCGGCGCGCCTTCGGCGAGTACACCTACGGCCTTCGTTCCTTCGGGGCCCTGCAGGTATATACCTCGTGCGGCGCGGGCACGTGGGGACCGCCCATGCGCGTCGGCACCCACTCCGAGATGGCCTTGCTCACCTTCGCATAGAAGTGTTCTCATTACCCTTCACTCTTTTCAATGACCCTTTGTGACCGGAGAGGACGTTCTATGCGCGTTTCAGGGAAGCGCTTTCTCGCAATCATCTCGCTCATGCTTTCGGCCGTGCTCGCTCTCGGCGCGGCCGCTTTCGGCGCTCAGCGAGCGGACTCAAATGCCACCGCGCCCGCCAAGTCCGATCTCGATTTCCCCACCGTGCTCTATGGCGCCGCCTACTACCACGAATACATGCCCTATGAACGCCTCGACAAAGACATCGCCCTGATGAAGGCGGCGGGCTTCAATGTTGTGCGCATGGGTGAGTCGACGTGGAGCTTGTGGGAGCCCGAAGACGGCCAATTCGAGTACGCATGGATGGATCGCGTCGTCGATGCCATGGGCAAGGCCGGCATCAAGGTTATTCTCGGCACGCCCACCTACTCCATTCCCGCGTGGATGGCGCACCAGCACCCTGAGATTCTTGGGCAGCGGCTCAACGCAAGCCCCTTTGGCGGCCCGCCGACGCAAAACACCTACGGCATGCGGCAGAACATGGACACCGATTCGCCCGCCTACCGGTTTTACGCCGAACGTCTGATCCGGCATATCGTCGCGCACTATGAGGACAACCCGACCGTGATCGGCTGGCAGATCGACAATGAAACATCGAGCTACGACGCGGCCAACCCCGATGTCTTCATCGGCTTTCAACATCATCTCGAAAAGAAATTCGGAACACCCGAGGCCCTGAACAAGGCATGGTTCTTGAACTACTGGGGCGAAAATCTGCACACGTGGGAAGACCTGCCGAAGCGCGACGGCGCGCAAAGCACCGGCTACAAGCTTGAGTGGTCGCGCTGGAGCCAGATGCGCGTGACCGATTTCCTCCACTGGCAGGCCGCGCTGGTGCGGGAGTGCGCGGGCGCACGCCAGTTTGTGACTACCGATTACGGCGGCATGATGAAGCGCGACGTCAATGAAGAAGCTATCGCCGAGGCCCTCGACATTCCAGCCGACAACATCTATCACGGCACCCAGGACCACTTCGATGGATCGGTGCAGTCGATCCAGGGCGATTTCACCCGCTCGCTCAAGCACTCGAATTTCCTGGTGACTGAAACCAACGCGCAATCGACAGACTGGACTTCGGCGTTTCAGTATCCACCCTATGACGGCCAGTTGCGCATGGACGTTTACACCCATCTCTCCAACGGCGCCAACATGGTCGAGTACTGGCACTGGGCGTCGATCGCGGCCAACCAGGAGACTTACTGGAAAGGCGTGCTCTCGCACGATCTTGAGCCGAACCGCGCATACGCTGAGGTGAGCCGCACGGCGCATGAGCTTGAGAAGATCGGCCCGCATCTCGTCGGGCTGCAGATTCACAACCAGGTGGCGATCCTGTGGAGCCGCGATTCCTACAACGCAATCGCCTTCATGCCCTTCACCTCCGCCGGTTCGCAGTCGAGCTTTGGACCGCCGACCGCCGATTACGCCTCGCTGGTGCAGCAGATGCATCGCTCGCTCTATGACCTGAATGTTGGAAGCGATTTTGTCTTTCCCACCACGAAGGACTTCTCGGCCTACAAGCTGCTCATCGTCCCTGCGCTCTATATCTCTGACGATGCATTGCTGCAGCGCATCTCCGATTACGTAAAGAACGGCGGCCACGTGGTGATGACCTTCAAGAGCGGGTTCGCCAACGAAAACTCCGCCGTGCGATGGCAGCGCGCGCCCGGACCATTGCGCGAAGCGGCGGGCTTCAGCTACCAGGAGTTCTCGAACCTCGAAAAGCCGCTTGCTCTCAAAGGCGATCCATTTCAGGTGGGCGATGCGAACAAGGTGCGGTACTGGGCGGAGTTCCTGATGCCCGAGCACGCCAAACCGCTCGCCTGGTATGACCATCCCTTCTTCGGAAAGTGGCCCGCGATTACCGAGAATCAATTTGGCGCGGGCACGCTTCTCTATGAGGGCACCTACCTCTCCGATGCGCTGCAGACTGCGATTCTGAAGCGGGCGGTTGAGCAAGCCGGACTCGCGAGCGTCGATGAGCAACTGCCTGCCGCAGTGCACGTGCAGCACGGCGTGAATCGCATGGGCAAGCGGATTCACTACTACTTCAACTACTCCGCCGGCGACGTGAAAGCTGCATACTCCTACGGCAGCGGAAACGACCTGCTCACCGGCAAGGCAGTTGCGCATGGGCAGCAACTGGCGCTCGCGCCGTGGGATCTGGCCATCGTCGAAGAGAACTGATGCGATCGGCCTTCGTAAGGCGATCAAGCAGCGCCGGGCAGATTGCCAACCGTTGCCTCTTTGTTGATAGGATTTCGGGGTCCATAGAAAAACGTTTTAGCGGAGGAATTCATGAAATGCATTTCTTTCGGCAGCCGTGTGGCGATGGTGGCCGGGACGGTCGCGCTGCTGGCGTCTTCGCTCCTCTTCCCGGCGGCTTCCTGCTTTGGTCAGCGGCACCGGGCAGCAGCCGCGCCCACCGGTCCGTGGATGAATACGAGCCTTTCGCCCGATCAACGCGCCGATCTGGTCATGAAAGAGCTCACGCTCGATGAAAAGATCAAGCTCCTGCACGGCGTTGGCATGCCGACCGATGACCCGGTGACGCCGGAGAATGCGGACTCGAATCGCGGCGTGGGCTACACCCAGGGCATTCCGCGGCTCGGCATTCCGGGCATCGACATGAGCGATGCCGCATACGGCGTGCGGTCGAGCGGTGTGAATGGACGCTACGCCACCGCGCTACCGGCCAACGTCGCCGCGGCCGCGAGCTGGGACACCGACGCCGCCTACGAATATGGCGCCCTGATCGGCCGCGAGCTGCGCGCACAGGGCTTCAACATGTCGCTTGGCGGTGGCGTGGATATCACGCGCGATCCGCGCAACGGCCGCACCTTTGAATATCTCGGCGAAGATCCGGTGCTTGCCGGCACACTGGTCGCGCGGCTGATCGAGGGCACACAGTCTGCTCACGTAATCGGCGACATCAAGCACTATGCCTTCAATGACCAGGAGAGCGGGCGCAACTCAGTCAATATTCACATCGACGAGCGCGCGGCCCGCGAAAGCGATCTGCTGGCCTTTGAAATTGGCGTCGCCAAAGGGCACCCAGCCGCGGTCATGTGCTCCTACAACCGCGTCAACGGCGACTTTGCCTGCGAGAACAAGTTTCTGCTCACCGATGTGCTCAAGCAGGACTGGAAGTTCCCCGGCTTTGTGCTCTCTGACTGGGGCGGCACGCACAGCACTGAAAAAGCCTCAGCAGCAGGCCTCGACAACGAGCAACCGGGCAATTTCTTCTTCGACGCGAAGTTCAAAGCCGCTGTCGAAGCGGGAACCATTCCCATGGCGCAGCTTGACGATCACGTGCACCGCATTCTGCGCTCGATGTTTGCCGCCGGCGTGATTGACTACCCGCGCCAGCGCAGCGTTGTCGATCCATTTGCGGGCTTTGCCATTTCACGCAAGATCGAAGAAGGCGGCATCGTTCTTTTGAAGAACGAAAAAGGCGCACTGCCCTTGAACGCCGCGAAGCTGCGGACGATTGCCGTGATCGGTTCACACTCCGATGTCGGCATGATTTCAGGCGGCGGCTCGGCGCAGGTTGATCCCATCGGCGGCAATGCCATCATGCCTCCTGGCAAGGGCGCAACCCACTGGATGGAGGAGATCTGGTTCCCCACCTCGCCGATGAAGGCGATCGAGGCGCGCGCACCGCACGCGAAGGTCACCTACGACCCGGGCACGGATCCGGCGGCGGCGGCGGCCGCGGCAAAGGGCGCGGATGTCGCGATTGTCTTTGCCTATAAGTGGGCCAGTGAAGGCATGGATCTCGCGGACCTCTCGCTGCCGCATCATCAGGACGATGTGATCGCGGCCGTGACTGCGGCAAATCCGAACACGATCGTCGTGCTTGAGACCGGCAATCCCGTCACGATGCCCTGGGTCAAGGCCCCGGCTGCGATCCTCGAGGCATGGTATGGAGGAAGCGACGGCGCCGACGCAGTGGGCAACGTGCTCTTCGGCACCGTGAACCCGAGCGGCAAGCTGCCCAACACTTTTCCGCTCAGCGAAGCCGACCTTCCGCATCCGAAGATCACGATGCCTCCGCCGGAGTCGCAGCATTTCTCCTCAGCGGCGTCACAGGAGACGCGTGAAGCAGGCCTGCCGCCTTTCGAGGTCAGCTACGACGAGGGCGTGAAGGTTGGCTACTAGTGGTACCAGGCGGAGAAGAAACCTGTGCTCTTCCCCTTCGGCTTCGGGCTCTCCTACACAACCTTCCACTACGCGGGGTTGAAGGTCACCCCTGGCGAGACGGTCAAGGCCACCTTCACCGTCGCCAATACCGGCGCGCGTGAAGGCGCGGAAATCGCCGAAGTCTACGCGATGCTTCCCACCGCCGCGGGCGAGCCCTTCAAGCGCCTCGTGGGCTGGAGCAAGGTGAAGATCGGCCCGAAAGAGAAGCAGACGGTCACGGTCGAAATCGATCCCAAGTATTTGTCGATCTTCGATGTAGCAAAGAATGACTGGTCACTGCTTCCCGGCGCCTACACTCTCTACGTGGGCGGCTCGTCGCAGGACCTTCCGTTGAAAGCGGACGTCGACCTCAAGTAGCGCTTCGCTTCTTCAGGCAGCCCGGGCCGTCACGGCCTGGGCTGTTTTTATTTCTGTGTGTGACCCTCCCTCGCTCCGGCTTAGACTGATTCTGGTTCTGCGAACCACGGGCCCAGAGAGGTGGAGATCGCTGCGCATGCGACGACTCTTTCATTCGAGCGGGCTGATAACAGGCGCGTTCTTTCGCGCCTTGCTCTGTGCTCCACTCCTCACTTCCGCCGGATGCGGCGGAGGCAACGGAGCAGGCAACGCGATGTTGACTCAGAATCCGGTGACCGTCTTTCTGCCAATCTCAACAGTCGTCGTTACCGCCGGCGGAATGCAGGTGAACATCCCCATTCAGATCAAGTCCACAAGTGAAACAGCGCTGGTCAGCGTGACCGGATTGCCCGCTGGCGTTCAGGAAAGATATGCGGCCTCTGACACAAATCCGTCGGGAACGATGACCTTCACCGCAGCCGGTACCACTCCCGCCGGTACCCGCATGCCAATCGTCACGGTGATCTCTGCGGGGCAGACTGTCAACACGCCCTTCACGCTGACCGTAAAGGCGGAGTGAT
>JBATYG010000242.1:0-3707 GCA_049673945.1 Occallatibacter sp. | reverse complement strand
TGGATCATCAAGTGCTGCATGTGCTGATCTAATTCTTGACTCTGTGAAGCGAGATGCCGATCATCGCGCGGATCTAATTACGTTACTGCCAACCATGTACCGCGACGCCTCGGGCGACCAAGCCAATCGGATTCTTGGAGTGGTCCAGGAGATGTTGAACGACAATGCGCAAGAACCAGCAGTGAGGCTGCGCGCAAGTCACGCTCTCGCTGATATCGGTTCGCCTAACTCGGTCGAAGTCATACAAGGTGCCATGTTGCGGGAAGGAGATTTACAAATGCGATCAGATTTTCAGAGCGATCTAAATGCCCTCAAAAAGAAGCATTAATCCTTTCGCTGTTTCTGGCGAAGGGTCGCTCAATAATTCTGAACGGAGGTACTTGGCAATCCAACATAATGAAATCGGGTGCATCAGCTACCGTAAACCTTCGATGAACGTAAGCGTCCGGTTCTCGCCGTATAGACATGAGCGCCTGCGTGGCCGACGATCTTCTTGTGAGCGATGCGATTGAAGTTGGGGCGGCCGGCCGGGCGAAGCGAGTTCATCGCACGGCAGAGGAGAAGCGGCGGATCGTTGAAGCGACTCTTGTGGCAGGCGCATCGATTGCCCGCGTGGCGCGCGAGAACGGCGTCAACGCCAACCAGGTCTTCCAGTGGCGCTACGAGCACCGCAAGGGTGTTGGCTGGGCCGCCAGCGAGTCACGAACTGAGCTTTTGCCGGTGACGGTGACTGCCGAGCCGGACAGCGTGATGGCGCCATGTGAAGCCCCACCGGTTTTGACTCCCTCGGGTTCGATTCACATCGAGTTGCCAGGCCGTGCATTGGTGAGTGTGGAGAGTGGCGTCGATCCGACACTCGTGCGTGCCGTCCTGGGGAGCCTATTGCGGTGATCGAACTGAAGACAGGCACGCGGATCTGGATCGCGGCCGGATTCACCGATCTCCGGCGCGGTTTTCAAGGGCTCAGCTCGTTGGTCGAAACGGTGCTGGAACAGCAGCCTTATTCTGGCCATATTTTTGTCTTCCGCGGCAAGCGTGGTCACCTCGTAAAGTTGCTCTGGTTCGATGGCGACGGCCTATGTCTCTTTCAGAAGCGATTAGAGCGCGGCCGTTTCGTATGGCCGCAGGCAACATGTGGAACTGTAGCTCTGACACGTGCGCAGTTATCGATGCTTTTGGAAGGCATCGACTGGCGCCAGCCACAGAGAACATGGGAACCACAGTTGGCAGGATAACTCGCGCATTTTTGATCTATAACTCCGCGCTATCTGTGGCATACTCACTGCGATGGCTCCTCCCCATTCAGCATCTGCTGACATGAGTTCTCTGGACCGCATAGCTCTGGAGGCATTGATTGCTGCGCAGCAGAAGGAGATTCTCACCAGGGACGAAGCGCTAGCCGCCCAGCAGGCGAAGCTCCTCAGCCGCGACAACGAGATCGAGCACCTGAAGCTGGTCATCGCCAAGCTGAGGCGGATGATCTTCGGCACCAAGAGCGAAAAGGTCAGCCGCGAGATCGAGCAGTTGGAGCTGAAGCTCGAAGAACTGGAGACGCAACGAGCCGAGCGCGTCACAGCATCCACAGAGGCAAGCGCTCCAGCGAAGGCCAAGCCGGTTCGGCGGCCATTGCCGGAGCATCTGCCGCGTGAGGTGCACACGCATTTGCCTGCCGAAGATGCATGCCCGGAGTGTGGCAGCGAGTTGCGCAAGCTGGGCGAGGATGTCTCGGAGATTCTGGAGCGCGTGCCAGCTACCTATAAGGTGATCCGTCATGTGCGGGTGAAGATGGCTTGCGCTAAGTGCGACGTCATTGTCGAAGCGCCTGCACCGTCACGGCCCATCGAACGCGGGCTTGCTGGGCCGAACCTGTTGGCGCATGTGCTGGTTTCGAAGTATGCGGTCCATCTTCCGCTGTATCGTCAGTCAGAGATCTTCGCCCGCGAGGGCATCGATCTGGATCGCTCCACGCTGGCCGACTGGGTGGGCGCCGCCAGCCATCTGCTGGCTCCGCTGGTCGATCAGATTCGTAAGCATGTGTTGGCGGCTGACAAGATCCATGCAGACGACACGCCGGTACCGGTTCTGGCGCCGGGGATGGGCAAGACCAAGACGGCAAGACTGTGGACCTACGTGCGCGATGACCGCCCTGCGGGCTTGGATATGCCACCGGCCGTTTGGTTCGCCTACACGGAAGATCGCAAGGGCGAACATCCCCGGCAGCATCTGAGCAGCTTCACGGGCATTCTGCAGGCCGATGGCTACGCCGGCTTTCATCACCTATATGAGGGCGGCAGGATTGTCGAAGCGGCATGTTGGGCGCACGTTCGGCGCAAGTTCTACGACATCCAGGTAGCCAACGGCTCAGCGATCGCAGCCGAAGCTATCCAGCGTATCGGCGCACTCTATGAGATTGAGCGCGAGATCCGCGGCAAGCCTGCCGATCTGCGATGCCAGGTTCGTCAGGCACGGGCTGGACCGCTGGTCGAAGAACTTCATCGCTGGCTGAACAAAACCCTTACACAGCTCTCGCGCAAGTCCGACACGGCTGCGGCGATCCGCTATGCGCTGGCGCGCTGGCGTGCGCTCACGCGCTATCTCGACGACGGCCGGATCGAAATGGACAACTCGGCCGCCGAGCGGGCCCTCCGCGTTGTCGCCTTGGGCAGGAAGAACTTCTTGTTCTGTGGGTCCGATGCGGGTGGCGAGCGTGCAGCCGCGATCTATTCGCTGCTGGGAACGGCGAAATTGAACGGGCTCGATCCGGAACTCTACCTTCGCCGCGTGCTCGAACAGATCGCCGATCACCCGATCAACCGCATCCAGGAGCTGCTGCCCTGGAACCTTGGCGCTTCTCGACCCGATTTCGGTCAGTCTCAAGTGCCCATTTGAGATCGCACATGGACACTTGAGATTCGATAGAATTGGGCAAATCGGTGACAGAATGAAAGTCTTACTTCGATGCACCTTGGTTTCTGCAGTGCTTCTCGCCTTCCTGGTGCCGCATACACTGGGCGGGCAAGAGTACTCTGTGCGCGCCCTCGACGCAGGCAGCGGAAAACCGTTAAAGGGCATTCCTATCACGCTTCGATATGACTGCATAGCAACCGGTTCCGGTGTCAAAACCAAAATGCACTGCAAGTTCATTCAGCGAAAGACGGGAGATGATGGCACTGCACATTTCCCCGAGGCTGGATCACTCAAAAACATCGATGACATCTTTTCCCTGCCAATCGAGTATGGGGCGGTCTGCTGCGATATTTCAAAACCTGTAATACCAGGAACGGGAATCATCAAATTCAAGCGGCGCTCACTCGGCGAAATGCTCCATTGGATTTTCGTTGGAGACTGACCGCTTTGCCTCGTTTCCAGCGATCATCTCAACTGGCGCCAATCAGGACGGCTCTCCCCGGACGCTTACCGATGAACAGAGGAGAGAATCGCATATCATCGTCCGAGGTCAGAATATGAAACGATCGGCCATATTTTCGTTCGCCATCGTTGTCCTGCTCTTGGGGATGGTGATGGCTGTCGGCGTTAGGGCGGCGAGGGCTGGTGGCCCCGTCAACGGCTCGTGCTGCGACCTGGTTACGCAAGCCCTGAAAGACTATTCATCAATAAAAGTAGGTTCTAAGCGTTCAGATCTGGAGCGATATTTCCGCGAATCGGGTGGTCTGTCATTTGGTAGTCAAGAGGTCTATGTGTATAGG
>JBATYG010000241.1:0-7472 GCA_049673945.1 Occallatibacter sp. | reverse complement strand
ATCAATCCCAGGCAAGACTACTTCCTCGGCTTCAGCCCGCGTCCTTTTCAATGGGGTAGCGACTTCAACAATTTCCGGGCGGGCAATCCCGACGGTGTTAGCTTTGCCATCGATCCGGCCGGCGTCGAAGCGCTCAGGGGCATCATTCAGCTCTGCCACGCCCATGGCGTTCCCCTCCTCCTCGTCTACTCACCGGAGTATGAGGGCATGCAACGGATGACCAACAACCGCGCCGAGATCTTCGCCCGCTTTCAGCAACTGGCAGATCAAAATCAGCTTCCGCTCTGGGACTACAGCAACTGGGCACAGGACAGCGATCAGGCCTACTTCTACAATTCGCAGCATCTCAACGCGACCGGTGCCGCCCTCTTCTCCAGCGATCTGGCAAACCGCCTCAAAGCCTATCTCGACGCCGGCCAGGCGGCAGGCAAGTCAAAGACCCTCGACGCCCCCCATGCAGACACACCCCGCAACTAAGTCCAACACTCCCTGGGAGCCGCTGCGCCGCTACCTCGCGCGCAACTCGGCACGTATCTTCTATCGCCACTCCCAGGCGCTCCGGCTTCAGCAGCCCATCGTCTCGTTCACCTTCGACGATTTTCCGCGCACGGCCCTTCTTGGCGGCGGCGCGATTCTCTGCAGGCATGGCTTTGCGGGCACCTATTACGTTGCGCTGGGTCTGCTCGGCAAGGATTCGCCTTCGGGCGAAATCGCCGGCCCCGCCGACCTGCGCGATGCGCTCGCCCAGGGACATGAACTTGGCTGCCACACCTTCGCCCATCTGGACTCATGGAAGACCGATGCAGGCGTCTTTGAAGACTCGCTGGTCCAGAATGCCGAGAGGCTCAGCGAACTTGTTCCGGAAGCGCGCTTTCGGTCGTTTTCGTACCCCCTTGCGTCACCCAGCCCATCGGTCAAGCGCGCCAGCGCACGGCACTTCGAATCCTGCCGCTCCGGCGGGCAGATCATCAACGCAGGCGCCACCGATCTCAATCAGCTTGCGGCATACTTTCTTGAGCAGGCCAAAGGGGACCACGCGGCGATCAAGACAATCATCGAGCAGAACCGCAGAGAGCGTGGTTGGCTGATCTTTGCAACCCATGACGTCGCGCCGGATCCCAGCCGTTACGGCTGCACGCCGCAGTTTTTTGAGGCTGCCGTAGCCGCCGCTGAACAATCAGGCGCCCGCGTTCTCACCGTTGCCGCGGCGCTCGACGAAATCAGGGCGGGCAAAGGGGCGCGCAACTGATGCTTTGCGGGCACAAAAAAACATCGCCGGCACCTCTCGCTGAGATGCCGGCAATGCCCGGTTGCTGGGTTGAAGGTTGGGTAGTTTTACTGCACCACGGTTCCCGTCAGGCCGGTCGGCGACCCGGGCTTCGTCGTCGGGGAGGCCGTGGCAGTTCCATAGCAGGTTGCGGCGTCAAACGGCAGTGCGCCTCCCGTGCCATCCGGCGCTCCGCCCAGCACCGAGAGGTAGCAGGCCATCGCGGGAATCGCGTTCACGTGCCCGCCCCAGGCGCTGGCCAGGCTCGTTCCCTTGCACTGCGCGCTGCTCATCGCCGCCACGCCTGCGTACTGGCCCGCGGTATTCAGGGTGCCGGTGCACTGGCCGATGTTGCCGTTTGCAACATCCGGGCCGATCGCCGGGAAGGGAATCGACGACTGCCACCACGACGGACGGCTTGCCGTATAGAACGAAGGCGGGCAGGAGCCTCCGTTGGTGCAGCCGGTCGGAACGCTGTTCGGATACGTCGAAATCCCGGTAGGCACTTCGTTCGTATTCCATTGGGTTGCGCCGTTATACGCATCCCAGTTACCCCAGCGCAACGCGGTCGTCGCCACCAGCGGATCGACCGGAATCGGACCACCCTGGTAGCCGCCTGCCTTGCTGACACCGCTGTTGCCCGAGCCGAAGCTCCACGGATACCCGACGCCGCCATTGCTGAAGTAGTACTCGGGGTTCGTATAGTTGTAGGCCGCTGTAGAAACACCCGGCGTACCCAGAACGTTGCCGACAAAGTTGTGATACCGGTTGTAGCTCAGGTCCAGCACCGCCACCAGGTCGTCCGTCTTCTTCTTGGCGGTTCCGCAGTTGCCGTTGGCGCAGGATTCCCAGCCGGTGAAGAAGTTGCGGTAAAGCGTATTCATCAACTGCGTTCCATGCGTCTGATCGCTTTCGTACATCAGAGTCGCGTTGCCCTCGAAGAGGTTGTAGTCGGTGCCATTCGAGTGGCCGGGCCAGATCGAGCCGAACTGGACCTCATTTCCGGTAAAGCCGTTGATCGTGTAGTTGTAGGCGACCACGTTTCCAGAGGACGTGTTGCCCTGGATGATCGCAATGTGACAGTTATGGCAGATGTTGTTATCAATCAGATTCCCCGAGCCGTAGAAGTTGATGCCCGAGTTGTCCGTGTTGGGATTCGACTGCCCCGAGTTGTAGATGTAGTTCGATTCAATCTGAAGATGCGAAGACTGGAAGCCATAGAACGTCATGTTCGGCAGGCTCAACATCGCCACGTTCTGCATCCATCCGCCCCAGGTGTTGTAAAAGGAAACGCCCGTGGTGGTGCCGGAGTAGGTCGCGTTCGAGCCATCGACCAGCAGATTCTTCAGGCCAACATTGGTCTGCGGTTGAATAATCCACGCACCGGGCGTTTGACCGGCGCTCCAGTCAGCGTGAGCCAGCCCTGGGTAGATCGTCACCGTCACGGCGCCGGATGCGCTGCAGGAGGGCGAGCAGGATTTCACCTGCACAACCTCCTGCTGGAAGCGGTGCGGACGCCCCGCCGAGCCGTCGGGACCGTTAAAGCTGCATCCCGTGTTGTTCGAGGGATTGTAGCCGTCCTCGCAGTTGAAGAAGTTGCCATTATCCACAGCCGAGCCCGAACAGCTTGCGCCCGAGTAGCCCGTATCGCACTGGTCGAGAACCAGCAACGTCTGTCCCGCTGTAATCGACTGGCTTCCGGAGAGCGACAGCGTAATCGAGGTCGCGCCCTGGGAGTAGCCGGCCGTCCAGTTGTACGCCGTGGGGTTGCCGCCCGCGTAGGTGCTGTCGTTCGATTCAAAGCCGATCAGGCAGCTGTTCAATCCCCAGTTGCAGCCCGATCCCGAGGACCAGTGCAGGCGGGTCTGGGTCGGGCCGGAGCCACGCAGCTCTTCGTTGTTCAGCTTCAGAGGCGCAATCGCGCCGTTCAGGTAGAAGTCGCCGGGCCCGAGAAGAACGTAGGTGTTCGCTCCGCAGCTCGTGTAGCCCGATCCCGTATGGTTCAGCGCGTTGATAATGGTGCTTGGGCTCTGGTAGCTGCCGCTTGATCCAATGGCCGCGATCGTCGGCCCGCACTGCGTCCACGAACCGGACGGGATGCCGCCGGGAACTCCGGCCTGGGTCCAGTCCGTTGCGCGGGAGGGGCTCAAAACACCTGACCAGAGTTGCGCGTGGCCCATTGCCCCGCCGCCCAAACTCAGCAGCATCAAAAAGATAAGTGAAAGTTGAAAATGACGGATTCGCACCTAACAGTACTCCTTGCTTCGGGGGCAACCGAAGGGATTTCTCTTCTCGCGCCCAAACGGCTACGAGCTAACACCTGTAGACGGCCTGGCAGGCAATGACACAAAGGTTGTATCACACACAGGCTGCACCAAGTTCCGGGTCGCCGACCGATCGCACAGGGTCATTGCTCTAGTTACTTTAGGGTCGGCAGAAATCCAAGGCAGAGGAAAACAGTAACCTAAGTCTACCCATTAGTTGTACGAACGTGCAATCGCGCTCTGCCCACTCAATCACCCGTCGGTAACCGGACCCTCATAACTCCCTCAATTTAAATTCATTACATCCACAGGCCCACAGCTTTATTTCAGGACAGACTTGAAGATATGCCAGAGCAGGTAACCCAGCCATCGCGCAGCCCGAGGAGATTCCTCATATGGGTCTGCATCTTCGCGTTCCTGCTCCGCGTAGCTGTCATCTTTGCCGCCGGTAGCGGTCGCCTCACCGATGCCAGCGACGACTACTTCGGCTTCGGCTGGGAAATGGGCCGGGTCGCCTTGTCGCTCGTTCAGGGCCACGGTTTCTCCTCGCCGCTTCCCCTGCCCACCGGCCCAACCGCCATGGTCGGCCCCGTCTATCCGCTGCTGATCGCAGCCGCCTTCAAAATCTTCGGCACTTATTCCATCCCGGCGGCGATCGCCATTCGCATCCTGCAAAGCTGCTTCGCCACCCTCACATGTTTCCTCCTCTACCTCTGCGGCCGTGACACCGTCGGCGACTTCGCCGGCAGGCTCGCCGCCATCGCCTGGGCAATCTTTCCGCTCAACATCTTCTTCACCGTCAACCGCATCTGGGAGACGTCGCTCACCGGCCTTCTCGCCGTTCTTCTCTTCTGGGGCCTGCTCAAGGCGCGCAACACGGCTTCGTTCTCCTCTTGGATACTGGCCGGTGCGCTGCTGGGATTCGCCGCCCTCGTCAACACTTCCCTGGTCGTCCTTGCAATTCCCTTCGGCTTCTCCTGCCTCGGTCGTCACCGCTTGCGCACTGTGCTTCCCATCGCCGCGGGGATTATCAGTTGCGCCATCGTCGTGTCGCCCTGGATCGCGCGCAACTACATCCGCTTCGCCAAGCCGATGCTGCGCTCAAACTTTGCTCTCGAGTTCCGCGTCGGCAACAACACTCTGTCTTACGGGCAAAAAGTCGAGGCTCTGCATCCTTCCAATGTGCCGGCCATCAATCGCCACTGGCAGCAGATCGGCGAAATGCGTTTCATGGAAGAGAAGCGGGCCGAGAACAGCGAGTTCCTGCACCAACATTTTGGTGATTTTCTTTTCGATACCTGCAATAGAATGGTGAATTACTGGACCGGTGCCTGGATCAGGACAGTCCCCGATTCTCCCAATCTATGGTCGGTCATCGTTCCAACGTCTTTGCTAACTTTTTTTGGCTTTCTCGGCGTCTGGCAGATGCTGCGCGACAGGCTCGCAGCGGCGTCGATCTTCGCGGGGTGTCTTGGCGTTTATCCGATCGTCTACTACCTTACGACAGCCCAGCCCCGCTTCTATCACACGGTCACCCCGTTCCTCATCTTGTCCGCATCCTATTGGGTAGCGCATCGTTTCAGTCGAAACGCCGTCCCCGCTTCTGAAGCGCCGAACGCCCCGGGCCCCCGCAAAGATCTCGCAGGAAGCCTCGCCGCCCGCATGACAGCGCCGAAGCCAGGCAGGAACGTGAAAAATCCCTACCGCTCCCGGTCAGCTCAGGAGTCAGCTTGAAGCCCTTTGACGCGAATGGACAGTTTGTTGCGGCCCCGACGGGGGGCGGCGAAATCCGCCGTCTCACCGTGCGCGGAGCAGGCGCGACACTTTTCGCCGGAGGCGTTACGCTTGCCACGCAGGTTGGCGGCACCATTATTCTGGCGCGTCTGCTCGCTCCCAGCGATTTCGGCGTCGTCGCCATGGTCACCACCTTCAGCCTGCTCCTGGCCAACTTCGGATTCAATGGACTCACCGAAGCGATCGTGCAGCGCGAAGATCTCAACCACGCCCTCGCCAGCACCCTTTTCTGGATCAACACTGCGTTTGGTGTTCTGCTCACCGTCGGCTTTGCCGCTTCCGGGCCCCTGCTCGCCAAACTCTTCCATGACCCGCTTCTCACAAAGATTGCCATCGGCATCTCGTTCACCATTCTTGCCACCAGTCTCTCCACCGTGCCCCTCGCCCTGCTCAAGCGGGCCATGCGTTTCCCGGCTGCCTCCGCCATCGACATCAGCGCGCGCGCCGTCTCCGTCATCATCGCCATCGCGCTGGCTGTCCTCGGCTGGAGCTACTGGGCGCTCGTCGCCGGGGCCGTCGCGCAGCCCGTCACCCAGTGGATCGGCGCAATGTTTGTCTGCCAGTGGTGGCCCGGTCTGCCCAGGCGCGTCGCCGGCACCCGTTCCGCGCTCAAGTTCGCCATCAATACCTACGGCAACTTCGCCGTGAACTACTTTTCGCGGAATACCGACAATCTCCTCGTCGGCTGGCGCTTCGATGCGCAGGCGCTCGGGTTCTACAAAAAGGCCTACGACCTCTTCGCACTCGCGGCCAGCCAGTTCGTCTCGTCCATCTCCATCGTCGTCGTCGCCGGCCTCAGCCGCGTCCAAAGCAAGTCCGAGCTCTATCGCCGCTATCTCTTCGGCGCGCTGGCCATTACGTCCTTCGTCGGCATGGGCCTCGCCACCGCGCTCACCCTCGCCGGTAAAGACCTGATCCTCGCCCTGCTCGGGCCAAAGTGGGGGCCCGCCGGCCAGATCTTCACCTTCTTCGGCCCTGGCATCGGCGCCATGATTCTCTACAACACGCCGGGATGGATTCACCTCTCCATCGGCCGCCCCGATCGCTGGTTCCGCTGGGGCCTGCTTGAGTTTGCCGTCACCTGCTCACTCTTTCTCATCGGCCTGCACTGGGGCCCCATCGGCATCGCCTCTGCCTGGAGCGTGAGCTTCTGGATTCTCACCATTCCTGCCATCCTTTACGCAGGCCAGCCCATCAAGCTCGGTCTGAGCGAGCTGCTCTCCGTTATCTGGAGATACGTCGCGGCATCCTTGCTTGCTTCGGCCCTCACCGTCTTCGCCATGCATGGCATGCCCACGCTGGCCGACAAGCCCGGCACCGTCGGCGCGCTGCTCCGCATCGGCACCATCTTCTCTCTCTCCATTCCCCTCTATCTCGCCGCAGTGATCCTCTTCCACGGCGGACTCGCGCCGATCTACCGCTTCATCGATCTGATGCGCGAAATGGGGCGCTCCGGCAAATCAACGATCCCGGTCGAGACCGCGCTCCCTGAGGAAGTTGCGGCGCTTCCCGCCCTGACAGCCGCGCCCGCGGCTCTGCCCGAATCGCTCGAGGACCTGCCCCTGGTCTCCATCCTGATCCCGGCCTACAACGCCCAGGAATGGATCGCCGAGACCATTCATTCGGCCATGGCGCAGACCTGGCCGCGCACCGAGATCATCGTCGTCGACGACGGTTCGAAAGATGCGACGCTCGCCGTCGCACGCCAGTTCGAGTCGCAGGGCGTCCACGTCCATGCGCAGAAAAACCAGGGCGCTTCCTCGGCCCGCAACAAGGCCTTCGCGCTCAGCCACGGCGAATACATCCAGTGGCTCGATGCCGACGATCTGATCGCCCCCGATAAGATTGCCAGGCAGATGGAAGTGGCGCTGAACGGTGCCGGTCCGCGCACCCTTCTCTCGTCGCCGTGGGCTCACTTCATGTACCGGCCGTACCGCGCGCGCTTCACGCCCAGCAGTCTCTGGTGCGACCTCACTCCTCAGGAGTGGCTGCTGCGCAAGATGAGCCAGAACATCTTCATGCAGACCGCAACCTGGCTCGTGAGCCGCGAGCTTACTGAAGACGCCGGGCCCTGGGACGTTCGCCTTCTCGGCGATGACGACGGCGAATACTTCTGCCGCGTGCTGCTCGCCAGCGAGGGCGTCCGC
>JBATYG010000240.1:0-7753 GCA_049673945.1 Occallatibacter sp. | reverse complement strand
AGCAGCTTGAAGTCAAGCAGCAGGCCTGAATCATCCAGCTCCGCGCCGGCAAGTGTCACACGCACCTTGTAGTTGTGCCCGTGCGGATTCTCGCACTTGCCGTAATAGTTGCGCAGATAGTGACCGGAAGAAAAGTCCGTCTCAACCGTGACTTCGTACATCGGCGTTCGCCCAAACCTTGCGGGAAGAGTCCCGTCTTTCATTCTAGGCCCCCGGACGAAAACCGGCTGAACGCCGCGGCAGGCGCCGACCGGACGCGCTCCAGCCTGACTTACTGAATCACGCTCACTGTCTGGATCACGCTCACTGGCCGGGCTTGGCCCGCCGTCCGCGCCGCGCCGCCAGACGATTCTGCTCGCTGCGCCGGTCAACCTGCTCGAAAAGATTGGTCATCACACCGACGAGCGCGGAAGCCAGCCCCGCCAGCAGCATCACCAGAGCCACCGTGCGCCACAGGGAGCCGTTGGCCGGCAGCCCCGGCTGAAAGGTCGACGGCACCAGCGCCATCCCCATTGAGAGGACGGCGAAAAAACCAAGCGTGCCTGCCAGAATGTAGAGGTTGCGTGACATTGCGTTCATTTGGCTCAGAGACTCGGTCATCCTGCTGCAATTTTAGACTCGGCACACCTCCAAAGCGTTATGGGGTGTGGAGAAGCGCGACCCCGGCCTGCGTAAACTCGCGCTCCATCGCCGCAACTGAATCATCCAGGTCAATGGCGCGGCAGGCATCACGCAGCACAAACGCCTCGAGGCCCAGCCTCCGCGCATCGAGCGCCGAGTAGCCCACGCAATAGTCGTAAGCGAGCCCCGCCAGAAAGACGCGCCTCAGGCCGCGATCTCGCAAATACCCAGCCAGCCCCGTTGACGTCGTGCGGTCATTCTCAAAAAACGCCGAGTAGGAATCGATGCCCAGCCGGAACCCTTTGCGCAGAATCAGCTCCGCCTGCGGCAGGTCGAGCGCGGGATGAAACTCGGCGCCTCGGCTCCGCTGCATGCAGTGATCGGGCCATAGGGTCTGCGGTCCATAGCTGAGCTGGACGTGTTCAAAAGGCTGCTTGCCGGGATGACTCGAAGCAAACGACGAGTGCCTCCGCGGATGCCAGTCCTGCGTGAGGATTACGTGCGCGAAGTTCGGCGCAACCCGTTGAATGACCTCGATCACCTCATCGCCGCCCGCAACGGCCAGTGCGCCGCCGGGGCAGAAATCGTTCTGCACATCGATCACAATCAGGACGTCAGTGGAAGTCATCGACACACTCTCTGCTCACGCGTTGCATCCGCTTTCAGCTCTGAATCAACGATACGTCTTCATCCGGCGGAGTCCCCGGCCGCCAGATCAGGATTGAGAGAATCCCCATCCCGAAGAGAGCCAGCACAATGCGCGGGTCTGCCGCTAGAAAGTGCAGCGCGAAGCCAAAGAGGGAGCATGCATTGAAAAACGCCAGACTGAGAATGCCGCGAAAAAACCATTGGGCAGCCGCGGCATTGGGCGCGTTATTGGTGCCATGTCGCGCAGGACGCACAAGGAACCTGGGAGCGAGGAAACCCAAAGCAACACTTGCCAGGGCGATCACAGAGATCGCCAATACAACGGAAGAAGCCGGCGGGACCGTGACCTTAGCCGGAACCTTGAAGGCAACGTAGACGAACATGCACGCGGTACCGATAAAACTCAACCGCATGATTTTCATTGTCTTCGCGACTTGGATCGCAGACGGTGGCATGGAGGCCTTTCTTGCTGGAAATGTGACGGTGCGAAAGAAGTTGACCACGATCTTCGCTTTTCCGGCAAGCGCTATTGCTCGCCGCTATTTCGTTTCGAAGAACTTCTCCACATCCGTCAGCGCCGTCGTCATCCGGTACGGCGGCAGGCTCTGCAGAAAGGTCCGCCCGTATCTCTGCCGGCGGACGCGTGGATCGAGCAGCACCAGCACGCCGCGGTCTTCGAGCGAGCGAATCAGCCTGCCGAATCCCTGCTTCAGCGTGAGCACCGCGGAAGGCACCTGGTAGTCGAAAAACGGCTTGCCGCCCGCCTCTTCGATCGCTTTCATCCTCGCCTGCACCACTGGATCGTTGGGTACAGCGAAGGGTAACCGGTCGATGATCACGCAGCTCAGCGCCTCGCCCTGCACATCGACGCCCTGCCAGAAACTCGACGTGCCAAAGAGCACCGCGTTGGGGGTATTGCGAAACTCCTCGAGCAACGCCTTGCGCGGCGCCGTGCCGTGCAGCAGGATCGGATAGTCCAGCACCGGCAGCAGCCGCTCATAGAGCGCGCGCATCTGGCTGTAACTGGTGAAGAGGCAGAAGGCCCTTCCCCGGCTGATGTCGAGCACCTGACGGATGCACTCGGCCGCCGCTTCAGGAAACTCCGCATCGCGCGGATCGGGCATCTCCGGTGGCAGATAGAGCAATGCCTGCTCGCCATATCTGAAGTGCGACGGCACCACCAGCTCGCGCGCCTCATTTAGTCCGAGCCGCTTGCGGATATGGTCGAATCCGCCTTGCACCGTGAGCGTCGCCGAGGTCAGCACCACGGTCGGGATCGTCTCGAAGACAAACTCGCGCAGCAGTTCGGAAACGTCAATCGGCGTGGCCTGCAGAAAGGTTGTCCGCGCCGCGGCCCGCATCGGGTCTCTCGCCGCCCGATCACCCGCCTCACGCCCCACCGCACGCCGCTCAAGCCAATACACCATGTTGCTCGCGTTCGATTCCAGCAGAAACTCCAGCTCCGAGCGCAGACGCGCAACCCGCTTGCGCAAGCCAGGCGCTTCGTCGACGCCGGTAAGCCGCTCCATCTCGGCTTCCATGCGCTTCAGCGTCGCGCGCACGCTCATGTAGAGGTCGCCTGATGTCTCCAGAAACTCCTCGCGCTCGGCAAACGGCTGGCGGCCATCCGCGGTCATCGGCAGCCCGGCAAAGAACATCCGCGCCCGTTCGCGCAACTGCTGCGTCACGGCCGGCATCTGCGCCGTGCCTTCTTTGCCACGCAGCAGCACATCGGTGTCGCGGGCCAGCTCCTCAAAGCGGATATTGCTCACCGAAAGGCCAAAATAGCTCGAAGCCACCTCTTCCAGCTCATGTGCCTCATCGAAGATCACAGCCGCGGCCTCGGGCAGAATGCCCGCATCGGGTGCGCCGGCCGCCTCCTGCTTCACCGCCAGATCGGCAAAGAAGAGATGGTGATTCACGATGATGATGTCGGACTCAAGCGCCCTGCGCCGCATCTCGGTAATGAAGCAACGCTTGTAATCCGGGCAGGTCGAGCCCAGGCAGGCATCGGCGCGCGCATCCAGCTTGTGCCACAGCGCGCTTGTCTCAGGCAGATCTGAAAGCTCTGCCCTGTCGCCGGTCTCGGTGATCTGCTCCCATGCGGAGATCTTCTGGTACTGGTCGATCTCTTCGAGCCCGTTCAATATCGGCTGGGTGCGCAGCGCCACCAGCTTATGCCGGCACAGGTAGTTCGCGCGCCCCTTCATATAGCAGACCCGCAGGTCGCCCAGCAGAGACTCCAGGAACGGCACGTCGCGGAAATAAAGCTGATCCTGCAGCGCCTTGGTGCCCGTGGAAACAATCACTCGCTGTCCCGTGCGCAACGCCGGCAGCAGATAGGCAAGCGTCTTGCCCGTGCCGGTGCCCGCCTCCACAATCAGGTGGCGGCGCTCGCTGAGGGCGCGCTCAACGGCCTTCGCCATTTCGAGCTGCCCCGAGCGGTACTCATAGGGCAACGGCGAACGCGCAAGGATGCCGCCCGGCGAAAAGAACTCGTGCAGGTTGGGAAGCGTGCGGGGGGTGGTGTCGGTGGAAGCCATCGGGGCCGGTTACTCAGTCCATCATAGTGATTGCCACCGGCCCGCATGCCTGTCCACCCAGCGATGCGGCAGGAACGCGCAGGAAGAACAATCAGGCAGGATTACGATTCAGCAGTGGTGGGGCCGATCATCTCTCTCACTCTAGAGACCTTGTTGGCCGGGAAGCCCCCCTGCTTTGCATGCTCCAGAATGAGCTCCTCACTCGGGGCAATATAGACACAGTAAATCTTGTCATCGGTTACGTAGCTGTGGAGCCACTGGATCTCGGGTCCGAGCTTGCGGAGAACACTGCAGGACGTTTGCGAGATGGCATGGAGCTGCTCGTGCGACAAGGACCCAGCCCCGGGAATTTCACGTTCGATCACGTACTTTGGCATCGGCTTGACCCTCCTTGCAGGTCGAAGTAGGGCGTAGTGTATATGTAACCCTGCTGCGGTAGGGAGAAAATATTGCTTTCAGCCAAATAAGATAGAGACAGACGCCTGCCGTCCGATCCTTCCACCACTCTGGCTGGATCTATCCTTCGCCTGGAGACGCATTGTGCCCACGTATCGCAGATCGGTAATTCCGGCAAAAGCCGGCGCGGAGGCGCTGCCCCTCGTGGCGATCGTCGGCCGGCCCAACGTGGGCAAGTCAACGCTCTTCAACAGGCTCACGCGGAGCCGGCGTTCCATCGTCGGCAACGAACCAGGCATTACACGCGATCGCATCTACGGCGAATACGACTGGGACGGCCGGCGATTCCGGCTCGTCGATACAGGCGGCATCGTTCCCGACGATCCCGAGCTCATCCCCGTCGAGATTTACAACCAGGCTCGCGTCGCTCTCGAAGAGGCTGCGGCGCTGGTGTTGGTTGTGGACGCGCGTACCGAGCTTGCCAGCCCCGACTACGACCTGGTGCGCCTGCTGCAGCGCGGGCAAAAGCCCGTATTTCTCGCAGTAAACAAGGTTGAGGGCGACGCCATGGCGCTCGCCGCAGAAAACTTCCGCAGCCTTGGACTACGCGAGGTCTACCCCGTCAGCGCCGAGCACGGCCTCGGCATCGGCGATCTGCTCGACGCCATCGCCGTGGCAATTCCCACGCAGCCCGGGGACGCAATTCCAGAGAGCGACGAGGAACAAGCCGAGGAAGACGAAATTTCAGAAGGCGCACCGCTCGAACCCGGCCAGCACGACATCCCCGCACAGGACGCGAAGCTTCATCGTACCCACGGCGAGTTTGAGCAGTACGAAACTTCGGTAGCCATCATCGGGCGGCCGAACGTTGGCAAATCCACCCTGCTCAATGCGCTTACCGGCAAAGCCCGCGCCATTGTCTCGCCCATCGCCGGCACTACCCGCGACGCTGTGGATGAAGTTGTGGACTTCGAGGGCAGCCAACTGCGCTTTGTCGACACCGCCGGAATCCGCCGCAAGGGCAAAACCCATTTGATGGCGGAAAAACTCTCGGTCGTCATGGCGCGCCGGCATCTTGAAGCCGCCGACGTGGCCCTGCTCATCATCGACGCCACCGAAGGCGTCACGGCGAGCGACGCCACCATCGGCGGCTATGCGCACGAGAGCGGCCGCAGCGTCATCATCATCGTGAACAAGTGGGATGCCGTCACAACCGCCCGCACCGACGGCAAACCGCCCGCGGACAAGGAAATCTTCGAGCGCCAACTGCGCTCGGTCCTTAAATATCTCAGCTACGCCCCGGTGCTCTTTCTCTCTGCAAAAGAAGGCAAAGGCATGTCGCGCGTGCTTCGCGAAGTGCAGGCAGTCGCGGCCGAGCGGCGCAAGCGCGTCACCACCGGGCAGATGAACCGCTTCCTCGATCGCATCGACTTCCAGCGAGCGCCCGTGCCCATGTCGAAGCGCGTCCGCATCTTCTACATGACGCAGGCCGCCGTGGCGCCGCCCACTTTTATTCTCTTCACCGATCGCGACGTGAAGCTGCACTTTGCCTTCGAGCGCTTTCTTGAGAATCAGATCCGCGACTCCTTCGGCTTCAAAGGCACACCCATCTGGTTCAAGGTGAAGGCGCGCAACGAGAAGAAAGAGGACTGAACCTCAGGCCCTCGCCCCCGCCGGTTCGCGCACATTCGAGGGCGTCCTATAGCCCTCCTCGGCCAGGTGTTTGCCCATCTGCGCGTACATCCCGGGATTATCCGGCTGCCACGTTCCCAGCCCATCCACGTAGCGGTTATACATGCAGAATGCGGCCGCGATCAGCACCGTATCGTGAATCTCGAGGTCGGTCGCACCCTGCTTCCGCGCCCGGTCCACATCCTCCGCGTTCACGAGCTTGCCGTCCTGCTGCACCTTGCCTGCAATCGCCAGCAACGCTTTCAGCTTGGGGCTGATCGGCGCTTCGCGAAAGTCGGCCTTCACTTTTTCAACAATCGACCCGTCTCCGAGGTGGCTGGCGGCAGCGGCGCCGTGGCTCAGCGCGCAAAACGTCGTGCAGTTGCGCGAGGAGACATAGGTTGCGATCAGCTCGCGCTCGCCCGGCGCCAGGCTGTTCGGTTCATGCAGCAGAATGTGCGCCAGTTCGCGCATCGGCTTGGCTGTTTCAGGGCGAAAGTTGAACCCGGCGGTGATGCCGGGCAGTCCTTCAGGCAAATTGATATGGGGCATGTGCGTCTCCTGGGGAAGGGCGTTCAGTATCCGTGATGTAGCTTCTTTGCGCCGTGGATGGGAGTTAGCGCGTAGAAGCGGGCATCGGTTTGCCTTGATGGGTGGCCGGATGCGTGGAGAGATACTCCTCGCTCACTGTCACATAGCCGTCACGTGCTACTCGGCGTCCCCGCTCCCGATAAAACGACGCATCTTCCGGTTGCACGGTGGCGAGGCCGTCGACGTAGCGATTGTACATACAAAAAGCAGCGGCAATCAGAATTGCATCGTGAATCTCGATATCCGTTGCACCCTCTGTGCGCGCCGCTTCCACGTCGGCCTCCGTCACCAGCTTGCCATCCTGCTGCACCTTGCCTGCAATCGCCAGCAGGGCCTTGAGCTTGGGACTGATCTCGGCCTTCGTGAAATCTGTCTTGACCTGCTTCACCGTAACTTCGTCGCCGCCGAGGTGGGCCGCGGCAATTGCGCCGTGGATGTTGTGGCAATATTGCGTGCAGTTGCGGCTTGAGACGTAGGTTGCGATCAGTTCGCGCTCGCCCGGCGTAAGCGTGCTCGGCCCGCGCAAAAGAATCTCGACAAGTGCATTCAGCGGCCGCGCCGTTTCTGGCCGAAAGGCCATGGCGCCGCGGATGCCTGGAAGATCAGACGGAAGTTCGATGTGAGGCATGGCATTCTCTCCTGGTTGATTCGCACTTCGGTTTACGTAAGCCTTAAAGCAGACCCGATTGGGTCACCACGGGTTCGGGAGCCCGCCGCCTCGGCGTCAGCAGCCAGCGCGCCGGCAACCCGGCCAGCACGATTCCCGCGCCCAGCAACGAAGGCCCAGGGTTGTGCATCAGCAGCATCAGCGCCAGCACCGCGCAGCCAGCGATAAAGGTGATTGGAGCCAGCGGATACCACCACAGCCGCGACCGCATCGCCGCGCGAAAGAGGGTAGCGGCGGTAAGGGCGAGAAAGATCACCCCGGAAAAAATGATGAAAGCCAGAATACGGTCGAATGCGCCAAGTCCGAGCACTGCCAGTGCCATCGCGGTTTGCAGCAGCACGGCGTTGCCCGGCACGCCACTCCGCGGATTCAGCCTGCCCAGCGCGCCCAATACGCCGCGTCCCTCCACGCCAACTTCGCTACGCGCCAGCGCAAAGGTCACCCGCGGAACCGCCATGCTGAGAACCATGAGTCCGCCGGCAGCGCAAAGCAGCACGCAGATCGACAGCACGCGGCCACCCGCCGCGCCGAACAACGCGCGGCCGAACTGCCCCACAAACGCCGTATTTGACTGGATCTGTTCCATGGGAACCACCGCTACGAAGGCCAAACTTAT
>JBATYG010000239.1:0-7499 GCA_049673945.1 Occallatibacter sp. | reverse complement strand
CGGCCCTCATGCGCCCAGCCAAGCGATTGGATGGTGGCTTTGCCATCCGCAGGGCAGGCCATGCCGATGACGTAGATGTCGCTGCCCTTCGCCGTGAAGCGAAAATCCTCTGCGGTATAGGGCTTGGTGTCGGTGTCGTGAAACGCGCCGGCGACAACCTGTGTGGGACCTTCGCCGAAGGTCTTCCACGGCGTGGTGGCATAGATGGCATCGCCGTTCACCTTGAGCCATGCGCCCATGGCGAGCAGCGTGGTGCGCACTTCGTCGGGGATGGTGCCGTCAGAGCGGGGGCCGAAGTTGAGCAGGAGATTGCCGTTCTTGCTGACGATGTCGATGAGCTGATGGACGAGGAATTCCGGCGTCTTGAAGGTGTCGCGTTCGATGTAACCCCAGCTGGCGTTGCTGATGGAGGTGTCGGTCTGCCAGTGGTCGGCGATGATGTGGTCCTGCTGGCCGCGCTCGAAGTCGCGCACACCGGCCTTCCAATTGAGCGAGTAATCCTTGAAGTCGATTACGCCGGTGTAGCCGTGCGCTGCGGCGTAGTTGTAGTAGAAGGCCGTGAACTCGGTGACCGCGCGGCGGAAGTTCGGCTGCCCGATCCACCAATCGAAGTAGACGACCTCGGGCTTGTACTTCTCAATGAGCTCGGTGTCGCGGGCAAGCCAGTCGCGCGTCCACGCATCGCTCACGTAGGTCCAGTCATTGATCAAGGTGTGATTATCGTCGCTCGCTTCGAGCCATTGATGCGCGGGACCGTAGAGCGAAGCATATTTCGGATCGTTGACGTCGGAACGGATAGCGCGCCCGCCATCAAAGAAGAAGTTATGCTCGGCGCGATGCGAGCTTAGGCCGAAGTGCAGCCCTTCGGCGCGAATCGCCTTGGCCAGTTCGCCCAGCGTATCGCGCTTCGGCCCCATCTTTACCACGGTCCAGTCGCTCAGCCCGGAGTCGTACATCGAGAAGCCGTCGTGGTGCTCGGCGACGGGAACAACGTACTGGGCGCCTGCGTCCTTGAAGAGCTTTGCCCACTCGTCGGCATTGAAGTGCTCGGCGCGGAAAAGTGGAATGAAATCCTTGTAACCGCGCGCCGGATCGTCGTTGGCAAAGCGCCTATGAAAGTCCTTGTACGCGCCTTCGCTGGGGCGATACATGTTGCGTGGATACCACTCGTTCTCGGCCGCAGGCACAGAGTAGACGCCCCAGTGGATGAAGATGCCGAACTTTGCGTCCTTGTACCACTGCGGCTGTTGATACTTGATGAGCGATGCCCAGTCGGGGCGGAAGGGGCCATCGTTGGCCTGGCGCTCGGCTTCGCCCAGGAGCCGGTTACGCTCAGCGTCATATTTGCTCACCGATTGCTGCCATTCCCTGTCAATCTCGGCCGCGGATTTGACGCCCAGAGTGGGCGCGAGGGGGTCAGATGGATTTGCGGGCGCAGAAGATTGCGCGTTGAGCAGAGTTGCGAAGACGACAGGCACCAGAGCGAAGCAACGAACAAAGTTTTGCATAAGGCCGCATCGTAAATTGCGGCAGTGCAACGCTGCAAACGCTTTCATGGGTGCGGGGTAATAGAAATCTCCACGGTCGCTTGACATATTCCTATATAGGAATGTATTGTTTCGACATGGCCAGAGCAGCGACAACCTCGGATGCCTTCAACGCAGTGGCCGAACCGCGGCGGCGGGAGATTTTGACTCTGCTTGTGATGCGGGAGCTTCCCGTCGGCGCAATTGTTGCCAAGCTCCAGATCGATCAGCCGTCGGTGTCAAAGCACCTGCGCGTGCTGCGCGATGTGGGCCTGGTGCATGTGCGGCGAAATGGGCGGCATAAGCTCTACCGCACGAACCCGGAGGAGATTCGCCCGCTGCATGAATGGACGAAGACCTTTGAGCGCTACTGGATGCACAAGCTGAACCGCATCAAGGAACGCGCCGAGCGCGCCGAGAAGAAAGATGACGAAGGTAAGGCCGGGCCTGATTTGAACAACGACAAGGGAGGGGAAGAATGACGACCGTTCAGATACCGGAAAGTGTTGAGAACCTGACGCTGCAGGTCCGGCAGAACATTCATGTACGTGCTTCGCTTGAAGCGACGTTTGAAGCGCTGCTCGAAGAGATGGGTCCGGCGAACCAGACGCCGGACGGCACGCCGATTCCGATGACACTCGAGGCCTGGCCCGGTGGGCGCTGGTATCGCGACCTGGGCAATGACAACGGCCACTTCTGGGCGCACGTGCAGGCAATCAAGCGGCCGACACTGATCGAGCTGGTGGGCCCGATGTTTGCGTCGTTTCCGTTTCTTTCAAATATCCAGTACCGGCTCACGGAGGCCGATGGCGGAACGCTGATCACGTTTCATCACCTGGCACTGGGGTACATCCAGTCCGAGACCAGGCTCGGTGTGAACAAGGGCTGGAACTGGATTCTGGAGAGAACGCGCAAGCACGCGGAAGGCAATTAGCGAAGATCAATCGGGCCCGGGAAGTCTCTATTTCTTCGACAAGGAGTAATCGGCATGACGGTAGCACAGCAATTGCTGGCTGAGTTTGAAGCACAGGCGCCCATCACGCGGAAGTTTCTTGAGCGGCTGCCTGAAGACAAGTACACCTGGAAACCGCACCCGCGATCGATGACGGCGGGGCAGCTTGCCTATCACCTGGCGCTGGTCCCCGGTGGCGTTAGTCGCGCCGCGCAGATCAATCCCGCGCCGGCTCCGGAGTTCAAGTTTCCTGAAGCCGCGAATCGCGAAGAGCTGTTGAAGCTGTTTGACACGAGTGTGGCCACGGTTCGGGAAGTTCTGCCACAGTTTGACGACGCGGCGATGGCCGAGACGTGGAAGCTCGTTGCCGGCGGAAACGTGGTGTTGGCATTGCCGCGCGGCGCCTTTCTGCGCGACGTGATGCTCAGCCACTGGTATCAGCACCGCGGCCAGTTCAGCGTTTATCTGCGCATGCTCGATGTTGCGGTGCCGGCGAGCTGGGGTCCGAGTGCCGATGAGCCGCCGCCTTTTATGCAGATGGCCCCGGCAGCCGCGTAAAGCGGAGGAGGAGACGTCATGTGCCCATTCTGCCTGGCAACCGCGGCGATCATCGCCAGCAGTGCCACCGGAACCGGTGGACTGGCGGCAGTGGTGGTCAGCAAGTTCCGCAAGGGAACGATTACCAATCAACTTTCGACGTCGAGTGAACCGAAGGAGGAGCGAAATGGCTACGACACTGACCGAGGTACACCATCCGAAAATGGTCTCGCACGCACAATGGATTGAGGCGCGCAAGGAGTTGCTTGCGCAGGAGAAGGAGTTTACGCGGCAGCGCGATGAAATGAGCCGGCTGCGGCGCGAGCTGCCGTGGGAAAAGGTCGAAAAGGATTACGTCTTCGATGGCCCTCGCGGAAAGGAGAAGCTGAGCGACCTCTTCGACGGGCGCAGTCAGTTGATCGTCTATCACTTTATGCTCGGTCCGGGATGGGCCGAGGGATGCCCCGGCTGCTCGCATGTGGCCGACAATTTTGACGGGGTCACGATTCACATCGCGCACCGCGATGCAACGCTGGTCGCGGTTTCACGCGGCACTCTCGGCGAGATCGGCGCATTCAAGAAGCGGATGGGATGGAAGTTTCACTGGGTTTCGTCCAACAGCAACGATTTCAATTTTGACTATGGAGTTTCGTTCAGGAAAGAAGATCGCGTGGATGGCAAGGTCAACTACAACTATGGCGCGATTGAGTTTCCTGCCGATGAAGCTCCGGGGCTGAGTGTCTTCTTCAAAGACGAAAGCGGCGATATCTATCACACGTATTCAACGTATGCGCGTGGCCTGGATATTCTGCTCGACAGCTACAACTTCATCGATATGACGCCAAAGGGCCGCGACGAGGATGGGCTGAAGATGCCGATGTCGTGGGTTCGCCATCACGACAAGTATGCCGATGGCTACTTCGTCGATCCCGAGGCAACATGGGAGCACCCGAAGGCTACTGAGTCTTCGTGCTGCTCGGGCGATCACCACAAATAAGCAGCGGGCAAGTGGACGGCGGGGCTGCGGTCCCGCCGTTTCCATTTTGGGCGACTACTTTCCGAGATCGCTCATTAGACGCTGCGCGCGTGTCAGTGCGTCGATACGCGTCTGCTTTTCCGCTGCGGGGTTGGCGACGGCACGCCAGCTTTCGCGGCTGCTGCGCGCGATGGAGTCGTCCATGCGCTGCGCAAAGCCCTCGCCGACGGCAGTCACCGCCGCCTGCGCTTTGGGCAGCACCTCGCGCAGGTGGGCAAGCTCGGCGTTGATGGTTTCAGGGTGATAGCCGAGGCGATTGCCGGTCTGCATCGCATCGATAAGCGCATCGGGCGGTGAGCCCGCCGGCATCGTCTGGTTCATCGCTTCATAGGCTTCACGCAGACGGGCCATGGTGCCGGCGAAACCGTCGAGCTCGCTGCGGCGCGCGGCCAGGCCGGTGGCGCGACGGACTGCGATCGTCACTTTATCGGTGACGCTCGAGCCCGGGACTGGAATCACGGTGGTGAGGGTGTTGCCTTCGAAGCTCCACCCGCCCTTCGCTGATAATCGACCGAGTTGCCCGAGTCCTCGTATACCGAGTAGCTGTTTGATTCGCCCGGACTGAGCGGCCACACGTTCACGATGAGCGGGTCGACGGGCTTCTCGCCAGTGTGCAGCATTGGCGGCTGCATGGGCACGATTGCCCCCGCCTTGAGGTACACCGGAATCTGATCGATGGAGAAGTCGCGGTCCACTTTTGCCGGGCCGGTGAAGTGCTTGCCGGTGGGCCACTCGATCCACTCGCCCTTCGGGATCCAGACGGTTTGTTTGGCGAGGCCGCTGATTTTATCGGCCGGAGCGACAACGGGCGCGACGAGCATCTGCGCGCCGAAGAGGTATTGTTGTCCGCTGGTGTAGGCGCCGTCTTCTTCGGGATAGTCGTAGTAGAGCGGCCGCAGGAAGGCGACGCCGGTGTCATAAGTGCGGCGCGCCTCGGTGTAGATATAGGGGATCAGCGCGTAGCGAAGCTGAAATGCCGAGCGGAGAATCGACGAGTAGGGCTCGGGATAGGCCCAGATGCGGCGTTCGGCGTCAGGATTTTTGGTGGTGTGAGTACGCAGGATGGGGCTGAAGGCGCCGAACTGCACCCAGCGCGTGAAGAGCTCGGAATCCACTACGCCGGGCATGTGGCCGCCGATATCGTGGCTCCAGTAGGCGTAGCCTACGTTGGCCGCAGTTGCGGTGAACCACGGCTGGAAGGCGAGCGAATCCCAGACGGAGACCGTATCGCCGGAGAAGCCGATCTGGTAGCGGTGATTGCCGAGACCACCCCAGCGGTGAAAGAGCAGTGGGCGCTTGCCTTCGCGCTGTTGGTCGGTGAAATGAACGTAGTTGAGCCACCAGGTTGGACTCACGCCGGGCACGCTGGTGGTGGGCTGCTGCTGCCAGTCAATCCACCAGAAGTCAATGCCTTCTTTCTCCAGCGGATGATGGAGGATATTCATGTAGTTCGTGGCGAACTTCTTGTTGGCGATGTCGAAGGGCACATACTTTTTAGTCGCCGGATCGATGCCCATGGCGCGCGCCATCTCCGGATAGGCCGCTTCCCAGGGTTGCACCCCCGAGGCCGGGTGCAGATTGAGGCTGGTCCGCAGGCCGTCAGCGTGCAGGCGTGCGAGGAATGTTGCAGGATCGGGAAAGAGCAGCTTGTTCCACGTGTAGCCGGTCCAGCCGAGGGTCTGGCCTGACTGATCGACATCGCCCGCGGCCTGGAGCTGCTCCTTGTTAAGGTGCCAGTCCATATCGATGACGAAGACATCGAGCGGAGTCGAGTTCTCGCGGAATCCGCGAATGATCTGCTCGATTTCCTGGTCGCTGTAGGCCCAGTAGCGCGACCACCATGCGCCGAAGGCGAAGCGCGGCGGCAGAGGTATGCGGCCGGCGACGCGCACATAGTCGCCAAGAGCCCTGCGGTAGTTGTGGCCGTAGCCGAAGAAGTAGCAATCCTGACGCGCGCCGGGGGGCCGCTCCATCACCCAGGGCCACGGGCTCTTCTCGCCATCGAGAAAGCGAAAGTCCGCGGAGTCAAAGAGCGGGCGTGTGGAGTCGTCCTCGACAGCCCAGCCTGCACGCGAGATGAATCCGTTGCCGATCGGTTCCCTGGTCTTGCTGCCGATGGCGCCGTCGAGGGTACGCGTTGTGCCCTGGAGATTTTCAGCATCGATGTCGCCGGGCTTCCAGACGACGGGCTTGTTGTCTACGGTGAGCGCGATGGCGAGGTTGCTCGGGGTGAAGCGGCCGTCTCCGGCTAGCACGTAGGTGAGCGTCAGCGCATCCGTCTCGATGGTGAGTTTGTGGCCGCCATCGGTGAGCCGATGGGTAAAGTGCGGGACGGGTAGGCGCCGGTTGAGAAAAACGAGCGTTGCGTGATCTTCAAATTTGCCGTCGGCTGCCCACTCCATGCGGATGAGTTCGGGCGTGAGCACGCTGAATCGCGCGTGGCCGAGGAGGACGATGGCCCTCGGGTCGGCGACAGGATTATCGAGCTCCTGCCCGGACTGGCCGGGAACCGGCTCGAACGCGGTTTGTTGTTGCATTGCGGCCTGCTGCGTGAGGATTGCCCGCTCTGTGATTGGATGGGTTGATTGCGGCAACGCCGGGAGCGCCGCGCCGACTGCCAGTGCACATGCGAAAGGGTAAACAGAGAAGTTTCGCAAGGCTCCCCCTTGTCTTTCTATCCACAGGGAAGCGTACCACTGGTTCAAGGCACAGGGCCACGATGCGACGCACGCGCGCAGATCACCGCAGAAGGCCAAATGCCCCATGTCTTGAGACATGAGGCATTCGCGATGAGTGTGCCGTTGCGGCTATTGTGCTGGAGGCTGCTGTAGGCCGGGTTCGTCGTCGGGCGAAGCCTTCTCGGTGACATCGATGGGCGCCGAAAGGGTGAAGGTCAGCACCGATTCTGCAGGAACGACGATCTGCTTGTTCCCCGTAAAGGTTGAACCTGCGAAGCCTGCACCTCCACCTGCAAGAGCGCCGATGGCTGCTCCCTTGCCGCCACCGGCAATCCCGCCGATGATGGCGCCAAGTCCGGCGCCGCCGCCGCTGGCAACCGCGGTGCGCTTACCCTTGCCCTTTGCTGTGCTGTCGAGGGTTGCAGTTGAGATCGCATACGATCCCCATTTGGTGCGCACACGCGTGAGGCGAAGCGCCAATTCGCCTTCGCCTTTGATTTTGCCCTTGGCCTGCGCCACAACCACGACGCCGGAAGCGCGCGCGCCTTTGGGAATGATGATCTGGCCGTTGGATCGAACGTTTTCAGAGACCGTGGCGGAGAAGGCCTGGTTGGATGTGGAGATCTTGGAGCCTAGCTCCGAATCAGTGTGCACATTGATGACCGTGCCCGCCGGGAGAGTGATCGTGACAGGCTGAGGCGGTGGCGGAGCGACGGCAGCAGGGGCCGGTGCGGGAGCCTGAGTGGCGGGTTGTGCGGTGGGAGCAGCGG
>JBATYG010000238.1:0-2446 GCA_049673945.1 Occallatibacter sp. | reverse complement strand
TTACATCCGGTCATGCGTTGATCACGCTGCTGACCTCGATGTTCATGCATGGAAGCTGGTCGCACATCATCGGGAACATGATTTTTCTGTGGGCATTTGGGCCGGAGATTGAAGACGCGATGGGGCGGGGGCGGTACCTGGTGTTCTATCTGCTGGGCGGGCTGGTGGCGATGGGCGCGCAGATCATGGCTTCGCCGCTGTCGACGGTGCCCTCGCTGGGAGCGAGCGGCGCAATTGCCGCGGTGATGGGGGCGTTCCTGGTGACGTATCCGCGGGATCGGATCCGGTCGCTGCTGTTCTTCATTGTGTTTGTGCGGGTGACGTATATCCCGGCGGGGCTGCTGGTGGGGTTCTGGTTTGTGACGCAATTGATCCACGCGGGGAGCGTTGGAGCTGTGCAGCGGGGCGGCGTGGCGTACATGGCGCACGTGGGCGGCTTCATTTTTGGCGCAGTGATGGCGCGACTGTTTGAGAACGAGAGCCGGCTGGCGGCGCAGCGGTTTGAGCGGATGTGAAAAGCAGTTCATAGTTCATGGGCCTGGACCAGGGACTAAGGACCAGGGACGAGAGATTCAGCCGGAGGAGAAGAGGTTGAGTGCGGGTGGGCTGACGGTGGATGCGGTGCGGCGGCGGATCGAGATCCTTGACGGGCTCGAAGCGCACGGGCTCGAAGCGCGGTGCGGCGTTGCGGACGCGCAGTCAGTGGATGCGGAGCGGACGCGGATGGAGGCGGAGCTTGAGGAAGTTTACGAGGGGATTCGAGGAGAGATTCGCCAGGGAAGGCGCGATGCTCTGCAGGGGTGGCTCGAAGGCGCCGGGAGCGCGGTGGCGGGCTCGAGTCGGGGACTGAGTTATGACTGGCGCGATGAGCTGACGAGTGGAGTGCTGGCGCTGAAGGAGCCTGAAGGGGCGAAGGCCGTGGGAGCGGAGATGGTGTTTTATCAGCCAACGCCGGTGCGGCACGTGATGGAGCTAATTGTGCGGGCCCGCATTACCGAACGAGATGTTGTGGTGGACCTGGGCTCGGGGCTGGGGCATGTTTCGCTGCTGGTGGGAATACTGACAGGCGCGCAGTGCATGGGAATCGAAATTGATGGCGGGTACGTGGCGTGCGCGCGGGAGTGCGCGGCGCGACTGGTGCTGAGCGGACGTGTGACGTTTGCGGAGGACGATGCGCGGCGGGCCGAGCTGGGCGGCGGCACGGTGTTTTATCTCTATACGCCGTTTAAGGGCGCTGTGCTGCGCGACGTGCTGGCCAGGCTGCGCGGCGAGGCGGAGCGGAGAGCGATATGTGTGTGCACGCTGGGCCCGTGTGCCGAGGCGGTGGCGCGCGAGACATGGCTCATAGCGCGCGGGCCGGTGGAGACGGAGCGGGTGACGGTGTTTGATCAGAGATAGGGATCAGGGAAAGGGACGAGGGACCAGGGAAGTGGAGCGGCACATTTTCCAGAGATGCGCGGAACTGGGCAGGGGCTAGAATTCAGATATGACGGATCGAATGGATACATCTTCTGCTTCCCGCTTTGCGATGACCCTTGCGCAGGCCGACCCGGAAGTTGCTGCGGCGATTGACCATGAGACGCTTCGCCAGCATGAGGGTCTGGAGATGATTGCGAGCGAGAACTTCGTCTCCGAGGCGGTGCTGGAGGCGGCGGGGTCGATTTTTACGAACAAGTATGCGGAAGGGTATCCGGGGCGGCGCTACTACGGCGGGTGCGAGTACGCGGACGTGGTGGAGAACCTGGCGCGGGACCGGGCAAAGCAGATCTTCGAGGCGGAGTACGCGAATGTGCAGCCACACTCCGGGTCGCAGGCGAATGCTTCGGCGTATATGGCTGTGCTGCAGGCGGGAGACACGATTCTGGGACTGGACCTGGCGCACGGCGGCCACCTGACGCACGGGCACAAGCTGAGCTTCAGCGGGAAGTTATACAGGACGACGTTTTACACGGTTCGCCGCGACACGGAGACGATCGACTACGACGAGCTGGAGACGATTGCGGAGCGCGAGAAGCCGAAGGTGATTATCGGCGGAGCGAGCGCGTATCCGCGGCTGTGGGATTTTGCGCGGATGCGGCAGATCGCGGATAAGGTTGGCGCGACGTACATCTTCGACATGGCGCACATTGCCGGGTTGGTGGCGGGCGGCGCGCATCCCTCGCCGGTGCCGCATGCGCATATTACGACGACGACGACCCACAAGACGCTCCGGGGTCCCAGGGCTGGTTTGATTTTGTGCGGCAAGAACTACCAGGTGGGCGAGAAGCGGGAACAGACGATTGGAGCGGCGATCGACAGGGCCGTGTTTCCGGGGCAGCAGGGCGGCCCGCTGGTGCATATTATCGCGGCGAAGGCGGTGGCGTTTGGCGAGGTGCTGCGACCTGAGTTCAGGACATATGCGCAGCAGACGGTGGCGAATGCCAAGGCATTGGCGGAGGCACTGCGC
>JBATYG010000237.1:0-3980 GCA_049673945.1 Occallatibacter sp. | reverse complement strand
ACGGCAAAGTGGAACCGCATGTCCAGCGTGATCGCGGCGATTCTTCGCGCGACCCCGGAGGGTGTATGAGACCTGTCTCTCACGCTCGCAGCTTTTTCGTCCGCCTGAGCTCCACTCTCGGTTCCTTTATTTCTCGTCGCCGGCTTGAGTCTGAGATGGAAGCCGAACTTGCGCTCCATATCGAAAATCGCACCGCTGATCTTGTTCGCGCCGGCATCGCAGCTGAGACCGCTGCCCGTCAGGCGCGCATCGAGCTCGGCAACCCACTCACACACAAGGAGGGCATGCGCGCCGCCCTCGGCCTCCGTTGGATGGACGAGTTTGTAACCGACCTCCGCTTCGCAGCTCGCCTGCTGCTCAAAAGCCCCGGTTTCACTGTGGTTGCCACTCTCTCACTCGCGTTGGCCATCGGCGCCAACACCGCGATATTTTCGCTTGCTAAATCCCTGCTCTACGACCGGCTCAATATTGCGCACCCAGAACAACTCCAGCTCCTGCGTTGGACTGGCGACGACAAGAGTGCGGCTCACAACATCTGGGGCGACTTCGACCCCGCCCCTGGTGGCGGCACGACCAGTAGTTCATATCCGTATCCCGTCTACGTCGAGCTGGCCAAGCATCCTGAGGGCGTTGAGAGCCTTGCCGCTTTTAAGGAAACTGGCATGAACGCAACGATCCGCGGTACGGCGCGGCGGGTCAGTGTGGACATGGTTTCGGGCAACTACTACAGCGCCCTCGGGGTTCAGCCGCAGCTCGGCCGTCCCATTCAGCCGTCCGATGATGCGGTGCCGGGCGCTGGCAGCGCAGTCGTCATAAGCGATAGCCTCTGGGATCGCGAGTTCCAGCGCTCGCCGCAGGTTCTTGGCCAGATCATCACGCTCAACCAGCAGCAGCTCACCGTTGTTGGAGTCAATCCTCCAGGCTTCACCGGAACCAAGAGCGTTCTCTCTTCGCCGGACCTGTTCGTCCCCATCAGTCTTGAACCACTCCTGCGCACGCAGGGAAAGAAACAAACTGATCTCGCCAATTCAGATTTCTGGTGGGTCAACGTCGTTGGTCGCGTCAAGCCCGGTACGTCTGTCGCGGCGGCGCAGGCGGCTCTGACGGTCCAGTTCCAGGCTGACGTCAAGACGCTAGTGACGATGAAAAGCGGCGAAACAATCCCGCGCCTCATGCTTGCTGATGGCAGCCGCGGCCTGCACTGGACAGACCGCGCCTTCCGCAAGCCGATCTACGTGCTCCTCGCGCTCACGGGCTTTGTTCTGCTGCTAGCGTGCGCCAACGTCGCAAACCTTCTGCTCTCACGCGGCGCCCAGCGGCAGCGGGAAATGAGCGTCCGCCTGGCGCTCGGTGCCGGCCGCAGCCGCATCATCCGCCAGCTCCTCACAGAGAGCCTGCTTCTAGCAGCCCTCGGCGGCTGCGGAGGCCTGCTGCTCGGTTATCTCTGCCGTAACGCCTTGCCGCTGCTGCTCAGCAACTCGTGGGATGACCCGGTCGTCCAAGTTTCCTTTGACTGGGGAGTCTTTGCCTGCACAGCACTCGTGATTCTCGCCACGGGCATTCTCTTCGGCCTCGCCCCGGCGTGGCTCGCAGCACGCGCCGAAGTATCGGGCGCTCTCAAAGAGACCGCGCAGACTACGACTCGTCGTCGCAGCGGTTTCAGCGGCAAGACTCTCGTGGGGGTGCAGATTGCGCTTTCCACGTTGCTCGTTGTCGGCGCGGGCCTATTCCTGCGGACACTTACCGCGCTTAGTACACAGAATTTTGGCTTCGACACGGACCATTTGGTTCTCTTCGAAATCAATCCTCCAGCGGCGCGTTATCCGGCAGGCAAAGATATCCTCCTCTATCAGGACCTGGAACGCCGCATTGCTGCACTTCCCGGCGTGCAGCGCGCCACCCTTGGTGGACTCGCGTATCTCGGCGACAGCATGGATAACACCGATTTTCTTCTCGAAGGCGAAGTCTACGAGAAGCACAAAAAGCAAGCCGAGTTCTACAACATCGTCGGCAACGATTTCTTTGCCACCCTCGGCATCCCGATTGTCGCTGGCCGCGGCTTCGGCTCGCAGGAGACGGCTTCATCGCCCAAGGTCGCCATCATCAACCGCGCGCTTGCAAAAAAACGCTTCTCCAACCAGAACCCAATCGGCAAGGTCTTCCGCACCGACACGGCGCCCGGAGGGCATGACGCACAGATCTGGTACCGCATCGTTGGGATATGCGCAGACAGTTCCTATGCCTCGCTGCGCGATGAGCCACCGCCGCAATTCTTCTTGCCGTACGCGCAGCAACACGACGTGGGCGGCATGACATACCAGCTGCGCACGGCCTTGTCGCCGGCCGAGCTTGCGCCGCTCCTGCGACGCACCGTCCAGGCTGTTGACCGCGATCTGCCCGTGACCTTTCTGCGCACGCAGCGCGAGCAGATCGACGCCACCTTGCAGATCGAGCGCACGCTGGCCGCGCTTACCACTGGTTTCGGGTTGCTGGCGCTGGCGCTGGCCGCCGTTGGCATCTATGGCTCATGGCCTATTCCGTGGCGCAGCGGACAAATGAAATAGGCATTCGCCTGGCGCTGGGTGCGCAGCCGCGGCAGGTGCGCGGCATGATTCTGCGCGAAAGCATCGTCGTCACTGTGCTCGGCATTGTCATCGGCGCTGCGGGAGCGCTTATGCTGGCGCGGCTTATCAAGTCGATGCTCTACGGCGTCGTCCCGTACGATCCCGTCACGCTCGGCGGCGGAATAGCACTGCTCGTCGCTGTCTCTCTCGCCGCAAGCTGGATCCCCGCACGCCGCGCTGCTGGCGTTGAGCCCATGCGGGCACTGCGCCATGAATAGCGACGGAGCGACAAATGACACCATGTCGGCAGCTTTATGGTACGTACTGAGTTCGGCCAGTCTCCTGCCACCACTGCTTCCAGCGCCTAATGTAGACCTGCGGCTGCCTGTCAAAGTCATAGTTTGTAGGCCCGTATTCGTTGCCATTCCTTACGATGGCGTTCAAAGTCACAACGGCAAGGAACTCAATATTGGGATCAGAATCGCTAAGGTGCTTGATAAGCGTCGAAATACTCTGCGGCGAACGTATTTTTCGTATCGCATACATCGCGGCTAGTTTGATCGCCGGTAGTGGAGAGTCGCTTAGCCGATTGAAGATCGCAGGATTTCCCTCGAGCCCGGGATCCTGGATCCGTCCGAAGAGCAAATTGATTTCTTCAGGTGGAACAGAATTTCCGCGGCGCCGAAGAAAATCCTCAAGAGCTGAATAGTATTTATTCCTTTTGGTGTTCAGCAGAACTGTCAATGCCTCAGCAGCCAGTCCTGCATCGTCCGAGGAAGTCAGGAAGCTCAGTCTGGCCTCAGTCGCGGGCGAGACCTTTTCAAACCCAAGCAGAACATCGAGTGCTTGAGATGCATTCACCTGGTCACTCTCGAGACAGGGAGTCAAATCAGCCTCGATTTGCAGCATACCCAAAGGTTCACCACCACCCTCAGTAATGCAGCCGCCGAGAGGATATTTCCCAGAACCGTCACTTGCAAATCGATATGCGCCATCATCAGATGGCTGCAAGAACATCAAGGCGACCTCACCTTGAGTCAGGTCTGGACCGAATATCTGTGAGGTAGGCGGAATCTCCAATGTGAAGTCTAAAGGTATCGTCCTTTCCGAGCTTCCCTTATAAATTCTGAGCAAATGGACCAGAGCCTGATTATGTTCAACTGTAATTTTCATAGCGCGCGGGTTCGGATCAGCGTGGGTCTCTGCGGAAATACGATGAGTCTTTTCTACGCGACCGATGGCAACTAAGGAAGAGTCGTCATATAAAGCGCGAATTTGCACGGATCCTTTGGGCGCTGCGCGTTCTGCATCAAGCTGCAGCGTGCCCATCAGGACGAATGCGACCGGCACCAATCGGTAGGTAATTCTCTTAAGCTGCGCCATCAGAGCCATGCTGCATCGGGGTATGCTCAGCCC
>JBATYG010000236.1:0-3278 GCA_049673945.1 Occallatibacter sp. | reverse complement strand
AGCACGGAGGACGGAAGAACCCGGAGTTCTACCAGAAGATCATCGATGATTCGATGCTGAGCGCGCTGGCATGGGAGATCAATGAGGAATCGGCGCGGCAGTGCAGGGAGTGGGCCGACCGCGTTGCCGATGCGACGGGGCGGCAACGCTTCGTAGCGGGTGCAATTGGACCGATGACCGTCTCGCTCTCTAACTCGCCCGATGCCGATGACCCCGGCTTCCGCGTCGTCACCTTCGACCAGGTGAAAAGTGCCTATGCGCACCAGGTGCGCGCCCTCATCGCCGGCGGCGTCGATACCCTGCTTGTCGAGACCATCTTCGACTCGCTTAACGCCAAGGCTGCGCTGGTCGCCACCCGCGAGGTATTCGACCAGGACGGCAGGGAACTCCCCGTCATGATCTCTGCCGCAGTCGGCCGCGGCGGCGAAACGCTAATCTCGGCGCAAACGACCGAGGCCTTCTGGAACGCCGTCAGCCACGTGAAGCCGCTCTCCGTGGGCCTCAACTGCTCGCTCGGCCCCGACCTCATGTATCCCTTCCTCTCCGAGCTTTCTGAGAAAGCCGACGTGCCCATCTCCTGCTACCCCAACGCCGGTCTGCCGAATCCCCTCGCCGCAACCGGCTTCGACCTGGGCCCGCACGATATGGCTCGCTTCCTTGGTGGCTTTGCCGATGCCGGGCTCATCAACATCGCGGGCGGCTGCTGCGGCAACACGCCCGAGCACATCGCGGCCATCGCCAGGGCGCTTGAAGGCCACGCGCCGCGCAAGTGGCAGCATGAACCAGCCGCGGAAGTCGAGGCTCGCGCATGAACCCGCTTCGCCTCTCCGGCTCGCAGCCCTTCACACAGCAGCCCGGCGTCTTCATCATGATCGGCGAGCGCACCAACGTCGCCGGCTCGCCTGTCTTTGCCCGCGCCATCAAGCAGGGCCGCTTTGAAGACGCGGTGAGCGTCGCGCGCCAGCAGGTTGAGAACGGCGCCAATGTCCTTGACATCTGCATGGACGAGGGCATGATCGACGGCGTCGCCGCGATGACGCGCTTCCTGCTGCTGCTTGCCAGCGAGCCCGAGGTAGCCAAAGTCCCCTTCATGATCGACTCGTCCAAGTGGTCCGTCATTGAAGCCGGCCTCAAGTGCATTCAGGGCAAGGGCATCGTCAACTCCATCTCCCTCAAGGAAGGTGAAGATACCTTTCTCCATCATGCGTCAACGGTGCTCAAGTATGGAGCGGCCGCGGTCGTGATGGCCTTTGACGAACAGGGCCAGGCAGCGACCTTTGAAGACAAGATCCGCATCGCCGAGCGCGCCTACCGCATCCTCGTTGACAAGGTTGGCTTCCAACCCCAAGACATCATCTTCGATCCCAACATCCTCACCGTCGCCACCGGCATGGAGGAACACAACAACTACGCCGTCGATTTCATCAACGCCACACGGTGGATCAAGACCAACCTGCCGCACGCCAAGGTCAGTGGCGGCGTCTCCAATGTCTCCTTCAGCTTTCGCGGCAACAACCGTGTCCGCGAGGCCATGCACGCGGCTTTTCTCTATCACGCCATCAACGCCGGTCTCGACATGGGCATCGTCAACGCCGGCATGCTCGAGGTCTACGATGAGATTGAGCCCCACCTCAAGCAGCTTGTCGAAGACGTTCTGCTCAACCGCCGCTCCGATTCGACCGAGCGCCTCGTCGACTACGGCGAAACCCTCAAGTCCGCCGGCACCGAAACAACGGAAAAGAAAGCCGAAGAGTGGCGCAGCGGCTCCGTCGAAGACCGCATGGCCCACGCGCTGGTGAAGGGCATCGACACCTATATCGAAACGGACACTGAAGAAGCGCGTGCCGCGCTGGGCCGCCCCCTTGCCGTCATCGAGGGGCCGCTGATGGCCGGCATGAGTGTTGTCGGCGATCTCTTCGGCGCCGGCAAGATGTTTCTGCCCCAGGTCGTCAAATCCGCCCGCGTCATGAAGAAGGCAGTCGCCTATCTCACCCCGTTCATGGAGGCCGAGAAAGCCGCCCTCGCTGCCGCCGGCCACGTGGTCAAGACGCAGGGAAAGATCGTCCTCGCCACCGTCAAGGGCGATGTGCACGATATCGGCAAGAACATCGTCGGCGTCGTCCTCGCATGCAACAACTACGAGGTCATCGATCTCGGCGTCATGGTGCCCACCGAAAAAATCCTTGAGTCAGCCCGCGCCGTCAACGCAGACATAATCGGCCTCAGCGGCCTCATCACGCCCTCTCTTGATGAAATGGTGCACGTGGCCCGCGAGATGGAACGCCAGGGCTTCAAACTGCCTCTGCTCATCGGCGGCGCCACCACCAGCCGCGCGCACACCGCTGTCAAAATCGCTCCGCACTATAGCGAGCCTGTCGTGCACGTCATCGACGCCAGTCGCGCTGTGCCCGTTACCACCAGCCTGCTCAGTGCTGAAAACAAGCCGGCCTTCGTCGCGCAGCACCGTGCGGAATATGAGTCCCTTCGCAAAACCCACGCCGCGCCGCGGCAACAGGCCGTTTCGCTCGAGATCGCCCGCAGCCGCCGCACGCCAATCGAGTGGCGCGCTAAAGACATTCCTGCTCCCGAGTTCACCGGCGTCCGCGTCCTCGACAACTTTCCCCTCGCCACCCTGCGGGATTACATCGACTGGACACCCTTCTTCCACACCTGGGAGCTCAAAGGCGTCTACCCGCGCATCCTCGACCACGAGCTGTACGGCCCGCAGGCGCGCCAGGTTTTCACAGAGGCCAATGTCTTGCTCGATCGCATCGTTGCGGAAAAGCTGCTCACCGCGCGCGCCGTCTACGGACTCTTTCCCGCCTGCGCAATGGGCGACGACGTTGCTCTCTACACCGACGAATCCCGGAGCGCCGAATTCACGCGCTTTTACTTCCTGCGCCAGCAGGCCAACCGCGAGGGCAGTGAGCCCTGCCGCTCGCTCGCCGACTTCATCGCTCCCTCCGCGACCGGCCTGCACGACCACATCGGCGCCTTTGCCGTCACCAGCGGCATTGGTCTCAAGGCTCTTTGTGACAGCTTTCGCGCCCAGCACGATGACTACAACGCCATTATGGCCGAGGCCCTCGCCGACCGCCTCGCCGAAGCCTTTGCCGAGTGCCTGCATAAGCGCGTGCGCGATGAGTGGGGCTACGGCCGTGATGAGAATCTCAGTCCCGCCGATCTCATTCACGAGAACTACCGCGGCATCCGCCCCGCGCCCGGTTATCCCGCCTGCCCCGACCACACCGAGAAGGCAACGCTGTGGAGCCTGCTCG
>JBATYG010000235.1:0-1739 GCA_049673945.1 Occallatibacter sp. | reverse complement strand
GACATCATGCTCATGATGGTGCAAGGCACAACGCCGAAGAATTCTTCCATCGATGTCCAGCACTGGACGGCGCTGATGGTGACATGCGTCTGCTTCATCCAGCCATCGATGACGGCGCCCAGTTTTGCCATTTTGAGCAACGCGGCATCGGCGATGCCGGCGGTGCTGACATAGGATTTGATCGCGTTCAGCTTGGCCTGGGCCGCATCGTCGTTGTCTTTCATCCGGTTAATGCGGCCGAAGATCTCTGACAGATCGATGGTCTCAATGGTGATTCCGCTGGTTTCAAAGATGCGCTCGGAGTACCGCACCGTATTGAAGGCCGTGGGCCGGGCGCCGATGGCGCCGATGCGTAGATTCTTGAGCCCCTTCACGATGCGGCAAACGGCTGAGAACCATTCGAGGTCTGCCTTGAATTCCGGCGAACTGAGGCTCTCAGTGTGCAGCGTGGTGAGCGAGTAGGGAATGCCGTACTGCATAAGGTTGTTACACGCGCTCATCTTGCCGCAGAAACTGTCACGGCGCATTGCGATGGTCATGTTGTCGGAGCGGTCGGGAGTAGCCTGCACGAGCACCGGAACCCTGAGGCCTGAGAGCCGGATCGCATCGACGATGCCGCGCTCTTCGCCGAAGTTAGGAAGCGTAACGATGATGCCGTCGATCTCAGCGGCATGCTTCTTGAAGAGCTCGGCGCAGTGCTCCGCCTCTGTGTAGGTTTCCACGGCGCCGTACTTGGATTCTTCCGGGCTGAGGACGACTACCTTGGCTCCTGCTGCCTGAAGAACGGAAATGATCTCGTCGCGGCCTGTCTTAGCCAGGTGATCTGGGAAAAACCCACGGTTGCCGACAATTACACCAAACGTCATTGCGTGTTGCGCTCCCATTGACAGTGCTCCTTCGTATCTATGCCGCTGATGGCGGCTTCATGCCTTGCTGCTTATCCAGATGCCGGAACAGCTTCGCGGTCCATCGAACAGTTCCGGAGGTGGTTGCCAATTAGTGGCTGTTGCGGCCGGGGCGAAACTTGACAGTGTAGAAGACGCCTGCAAGGAAGAGGAAACCGCCCCACCAGACGGATGCGTGAAGATTCGCGAGCATCACGTTCGCGAGCTGCCCGGTGGCGAGCTCGTAGAGCCCGTAGCCGAGAATCATCGCTCCATAAACCAGTAGCAGGATACCGATAAAGAACCAGATCGCAATTCCTGATCCGTGCATGTTGAGACTCCCTCTTCTTAGATTCCGTTCAACCTTGTTGTGCTACCAGAAGATGATATTCAGCGCGACGAAAACGATGATCGCCAGCACGAGCCAGAAGTATTCGTTCTTGTAGAACGGCACCGGTTCTTCTTTTGGAAGTTTTGTCTGGCCGTAGACCAGCCCCTCGAGTTCGGCCACGGGCCGCGGCGCGGTCGCGAGGCTGACGATTACGTTGACGAGGATGGCGACGATGACCGACCACAGGGCCCGATACATGTTTTCAGCCATGTCTTTGGCGTCGGGCGAAAGCGCAACATAACGCAGCGCATGCGGATCGGCCTTGACCCAGCCCCACAATCCTACGGAAGTGACCGTACCGATGAGCAGACCCCAGAATCCGCCGGCCTTGCTGGCGCGCTTCCAGAACATGCCGAGGAGGACGACGCCGAGCAGGGGCGAGATGAAGAAACTGAAAAGGGCCTGCACGTAATCCATGATGCCGGCGGCGCCCATGACCAGGTAGGCGGTTCCGATGGAGACGA
>JBATYG010000234.1:0-1521 GCA_049673945.1 Occallatibacter sp. | reverse complement strand
CTGTTTAATCCTTGGCTTGACGGTGTTGCAAGCCCGTGAAGGCAATGACGCAGTGGACGCCGACGGCAACGAATACGAGCTAAAAACGGTGAACTTGCTCCGCACGGATCAGTTCACAACTCACCATCACCTCAACCCCGTCATCATAGAAAAGTACCGCAAGGTTGACTGGATTTTTACGACTTACGAGGCCATTGAGTTGAAGGAAATCTTTCTACTCAAGCCTGCCGCGATGGAGTACTGGTATAAGCGATGGTGTGCGAAGTGGATCACAGACGGCAACAGGGACATTAATAATCCCAAGGTGCCCCTATCGTATGTCCGAAAACATGGCACGTTACTGTATTCGAGCGTGGGCGAGAAACTAGAAGACACTGAGCTGAGGCCCACCCCACAAAAATAAGCTCTACCCAAGGCAAAAGCGTCGATACGTCCCCGACGAGATCTGCGGATTCTTCTACCCTCAAAAATCCGCTCCCGAGTGGCACCATTTGCTCCACTGGCCCAACCCGTTGGGCCTCTATCGCCTGGCAGCCCTATCCGCTGGGCCGGCACGGGTTTGGGCAATCCGCACGGCCTCCTGAATTCCCATGAACTTCCCATAACTTCCTGAAAAACCTTGAAGCTTCGGGTGAATTCGCGTTATATACAGGTGTACCGGCTTTTCAGCCGGAATTCTGACCCCCTGGGCCACGCGCTTTTCGGGAAGGGAATGAACTATGCGCAACGTTGCTGCCCGTTCCAATCTGCTTGTGCCTGAAGTTCGCGAAGTCATGGATATTCGCCAGGCTTCCGACTACCTTGGTATCTCGCCCGACACCCTCTATAAGTACGCCTCCGAGGGATTCGTGCCCGCCTTCAAGCTCGGCAATCGCTGGCGCTTCAAGCGCTCGCGCCTCGATGAGTGGATGGACCGCCAGTCTGACATGCAGTCGGCCACTCCGGAAACCGATCCCAACGCAAAGAAGCCTGTGAAGACAGCTACCAGCTTCTAGTTTCCAGCCTTCAGCTCCTCGCAGCGGCCCCGCGCCAGCTCTGATAACTAGCAGCTAGTGGCTAGCCGCTTGTGTCTGCCTTTCCTGCCCGCCGTGATATACCTTTCCGGGTGGACCACTTACGCCGCATCGGTCAACTCCGCCGTCGCATCACGCGTGCCGGGCTGCATGGACTTCTGGTTACGCATCTGCCCGACGTTCGCTATCTCTGCGGCTTCACCGGCTCGAGCGCTGCGCTTGCCGTGACGCGCCGCGCCGCGCGCCTCTTCACCGATGGCCGCTACACCGCGCAGGCCGCGGCAGAGGTATCGGCAGCAAAAGTTCAGATTGTCGGCAATGCGCCTTCGACGACTGCTGTGCAATGGCTGGCCACGCAGCCGGGTGTTGCCTTTATCGGTTTCGACCCCGCGTGGACCACGGTTGCCGAGCTGGCGCGTCTGCGCGCCGCGCTGCCGTCGCGCCTGCGCCGGAGTTTTCTCGCCGCTCTCGCTGCGCCTCTCGTCGAGCCTCTCAGGCAGATCAAGGA
>JBATYG010000233.1:0-6087 GCA_049673945.1 Occallatibacter sp. | reverse complement strand
CCCTCTGAGCTCGTGGATTGCGATTTTGATATTCTTCAGTTCAAGGTATTCACCGTACCTTCACGCCCGGCTCATTCTGTCGTGAGGATCCTGTTGTGAGGATTCTTCCTTGTGAACATGTTGACCCGATGAAGCCTCGCCTGCTCAACTCCGCGCTTCTGATCCTGCTCGGCTCCGCGGTCGTTGCAGCGCAGACCAACCACGGTGAGGTGCGGCTGAAGATTACCGACGCATCCGGAGCAGCTCTGCGCGCCGAGGTTGATGTCATCTCTCTCGGCACCGGCTACGACAAGACGTTTCACAGCGATGCCGGCGGGGCACTCTCTATCCAGTTCCTCCCCTTTGGCGTCTACCGGCTCGAAGTGCAGCAATCCGGATTTCAGCCGCTCAGCGAAACCATCGATGTGAAGTCTGCTGTGCCGATCGAGCGCCGTCTGCGCCTCGAGGTTGCGCGCGTCAACATCGAGGTGAAAGTGTCCGGCGAGGGTACGCTGATCGATCCATCGGCGGCCTCGTCCGTCATGCGGATCGGCTCGGAGCAGATTCAGAGGCGCGTCACATCCTTGCCCGGCCGCTCCGTGCAGGACCTCGTGATCACGCAGCCCGGCTGGCTCTACGAAGGCAATGCGGTGCTTCACCCGCGCGGCTCGGAGTATCAGACGCAGTTTGTTGTCGACGGCATTCCGCTGGTTGACAATCGATCGCCCAGCTTCGGCCCAGAGATCGAGGCAGACGGCCTCGACTCCGTGACCATCTACACCGCCGGTTACCCGGCGGAATTTGGCCGCCAGCTCGGCGGCGTTGTCGAGCTGAACACGCGCCGGCAGACAGACGAAGGCACGCACGGCGAGTTCGTTCTTTCCGGCGGCAGCTATGACACCGCCGCAGGCTATGGCCACATTCAACGGGTCACCGGCAAAAACACCTTCGGCGCATCGGCCTCCGGCAGCATGACCAGCCACTACCTCAATCCCGTCGTGCCCGAGAACTACACCAACAATGGAACTACTGGCGATTTCTCAGGCAGCTACCATCGCCAGCTCTCGGGCGACGATCACTTCGACATTTCCCTGCGTCACGAGTTCTCCCGCTTCCTCATTCCCAACGAGTATGTGCAGCAGACAGCGGGCCAGATCCAGAATGGTGACAACTTCGAGACCATGGGCATCGGCAGCTACCAGCACATCCTTTCGCCCAACAGCCTCATCGATCTCGCCGCCATGCTGCGCGAGAACAGCAACCATCTCTACTCCAACGTGAACCCCACGCCCATAGCGGCGTTCCAGAATAACCACTTCGGTGAAGCTTACTTCAAGGGAACGTGGTCTCTGCACCACGGCATCCATGACTTCAAAGCCGGCGTAGACTCCGATTCGCGTTTCCTGCACGAAGACTTTCACTACGTCATCACCGATCCCGACCAGTTTGACGACGACACGCCGCAGAGCCTCACCTTCGTCGCCCAGCGGCCGAACCTCGAGCAGTCGGCCTTTGTCGAAGATATGATCCACGTGGCGAAGTGGAACATCAACGCCGGGCTGCGCTGGGATCACTATCAGCTTCTCCTCAATCAGAACGCCTTTAGCCCGCGCCTCTCCGTCGCGCGGTATCTGCCCTCGCTGCGGATGGTTCTGCATGCCTCGTATGACCGCATCTTTCAGCCGCCTTCCTACGAGAACATCCTCATCTCGAGTTCGCCCGAGATTGACGCGCTCAGCGATAACTTCCTGCGCCTGCCCGTGCAGCCCTCACGGGGAAACTACTACGAAGTGGGAATGACGCAGGGCCTGCAGGACCGCATGCGCCTCGACATCAACGTCTACCGGCGCGACGTGCGCAACTACGCCGACGACGATCAGCTGCTGAATACCGGAGTCAGCTATCCAATCTCCTTCGACAAGGCTGCGATCTACGGCGCAGAAGGCAAGCTTGAGCTCGTCAACCTCGGCCGCTTCACAAGCTTCATCAGCTACTCCTACATGGTGGGTAATGCCTGGTTCCCAGTGACCGGCGGCCTCTTCCTCGGCGACGATGTGGACGACGCCACAAGCCAGCTCAGCGGACACTTCCCCGATTCGCAGGATCAGCGCAACACTCTCGCCACCCGCACCCGCTACGCGGTGACCCGGCGCATCTGGGCGGCGGGCGGAGCCGCCTACGGCTCGGGGCTTCCCTTCGAGTTCACCGGCAACGAAGCCGACGCGCTCGCCCACTATGGCCTTCAGGTCATCAACCGGCTCAACTTCGATCGTGGCCGCGTCCGTCCGCAACTTTCCATCGACGCCACTCTCGGCGCAACGCTCTATACACGCGACAACTTCTCCGTCACCATGCAGGCCGACGGCAACAACCTCAACAACCGTCTCAACGTGATTGACTTTGGCGGCCTCTTCTCGGGCAACGCCATCGGACCGGGCCGCACGGGCATGCTTCGCCTCAATGCGAACTTCTGATTAGGTCTCGAAGATCGAGACTTGAGATCAGGCCCAAAAAGTTTCCTGAACCGCACGCGTCTCAGCGTTCCAGCGCCGCACGATCCCACTTCGCCAGATTCGCCGCGGCTTCATAGGTTGTCTGGCAAAACTCGGTCAGCGCCGCCGTCGGCGACTCCGCCTTGCGCACATCGTCGTACATCATCAGAAACTCGCCAAGCTGCGCATCGTAACGTGCAGCTGCTGGACCCACGTGCGCGCCCTTGAAGCCCTCCGGCGACGGCGCAGCGTAGCTGTAAAACGCGGCTCCGTCGACTCCGCCGCCTCCCGGCCAGAAACCCACGCTGCTCACCTCGTGCGAATACGCTTCGCGCGTCACAGGGTCCGCTCCCGGCCGTTCCGGCGCACGCCGCCCTGAGAAGCGCGTCACCGCCAGGTCAAAGCTACCCCAGAAAAAATGCACCGGGCTGCACTTGCCGATAAAGCGCGCGCGGAATTCGTTGAAGACCGCATCGACAGACAGCAAAATGTGCCAGAAGCGCTCCGCATACAGCGGATCATAGGACTTGTGCTCGGTGTCCTTCTCGAAAGCCACGGGATCCGGCACTTCCACCGGCATCGTCCAGATGCTCACATCGATTCCGGCCGAGCGCAGCATCTCCATGAACGCGCCATAAAAGTCCGCAACCGTGCGCGGCGCAAGCGCCATCGCCTTCATAATGCCACCGCTCGTCTCAAGCACCAGCTTGTGTTCGCGAAAGTCAAACCAGATCTCGAAAGCACGATCGCGGTAAGGGATGCGCGACGTGGTCAGACCCTTTGCACTCACATAAAGCGGCACATTCCACCAGTGGTTCACCAGCGGAGTGAGGCGCAGCCGTACCTTGCCCACGATCTGCGTCCACATGTGCAGCGTTGCACGGGTGTCTTTCCATTCTTCGAGGGGTAGCGCCGGCCAGCAGTGCGGCTTATCGGGATCGGCATGCATCGCAGAACTCCTTTGCAGTCTTCGATTCCTCGCAACAATAGCGCGGTCGCCGCGCGAAGTCCATTTTCGCAAGAATTCAACGCCTGCGCATGTCAGCCGCGGCCGCACTTCTGTTATTGTCGCTCGCAACAGGGTTTAGTTGCCCTGCTTTGAACCATCTCTGAGGTGAGCCATGCCATGCAGTCCCGATGAGTTGCGACACGTACCGCTTTTCGAGCTTCTCGATAATGACGAAGCGCAGATTCTCGCCGCGCAGGTCGAGATCCGCCACTTCGCCGCGCGCCAGCGCATCTTCAAGACCGGCGATCCGCCCAGCAACGCCTACGTCGTTATCTCCGGCAAGGTGCAGGTAACCACCACCGACGAAGACAAGCAGGAAGTGCTGGTCGACGAACCCACGCACGGCGACTTCTTCGGCTTCGCCTCGATGATGCAGCAGACCGTGCATCAGACCTCAGCCATGGCAGTGGAAGAGACAACCTGCGTCGAGATCGGCCGCGACGACATCGCCGAGCTGCTCACACGCCGCCCGATGGCCGGCATGGACATGCTCACCGTGCAGGCCCGCCAGTTCCACGCCGCGCAGAAGCTCGTGCAGAGCCGCGCCGGCCGCAATCCTAATGAAGTAATCGAGGAGGAGGCGACGCTGGGCCAGCGCATTGCAGACGCAGTCGCCCACTTCGGCGGTTCATGGGTTTTCATCATCCTCTTCGCCGTCGTGCTCATCATCTACACCTCCAGCAACGTGGTGCTCAACAAGCGCGCCTGGGATCCCTACCCCTTCATTCTGCTCAACCTCTTCCTCTCCATGCTTGCCGCCATACAGGCGCCGGTGATCATGATGAGCCAGAACCGCACGGATGAAAAAGACCGCCTGCGCAGCGAACTCGACTTCGACGTCAATCGCCGCGCCGAAGCCGAGATCCAGTCGCTCTCCCATCGGCTGAGCCTCTTGATGGATAAGGTCAGCGACGTGGAAGAACTCGTCCGGCAGCCTTCGCATGCGGCGGATTCAGCGGAACCAAACGGCCTTAGCCAGACTGGATCGTGAACCAGGCTTACTGCGCGTCGTATGCCTCGGCCCGCACTGCCTCTTCGTCCGCTTTTACGTCGATGCGATACGCGCGACCCCGCCTGGGATGCGAGACCAGCGCCGGGCGAAAGCAGGCCACGCACGTGCCGCCGGCATGTCGCACGCTGGGAAAAACAACGCCGGCCGACCCTGCATACAGCAGCGTTGCCGCCAACGCCTGCGACGGCCCGTAACAGGCAGGCACCGGCTCGGCCTGCAGGCAGGTTGACTTCTCCTGCTCATCGAGAAAATGGAACGACGCTGAAAAATCCGCGAGAAAATCCTGGTACTCAAACGCCAGCCTCTCGCGGATACGCGCGTCGCGCAGAAACCGCCGCTTGTGATAGCCCACTTCTTCAACCGACGTCTCAAGCGCCACGCCGGCATACCAGGCGCCGCGCCGCGCGTCGTTGAATCGTCCACCCGCGATACCTGCATGCGTGAAAGCTGCATTCACAATATGCGCTTCAGGCACGCCGTAGAGCAGCTCTCCCGGCCCGATCCCGAGATTCCCTCCGCGTTCCGCCAGCTTGCGCTCATTTGTGGCGGCATCCAGTTCCGTCAGCTCCGCGATCGTCTCCGCAGGCAGCGCCAGCGCCTCAAGCACGCTCTTGCCGCCGAACTTCGCCGGAACCAGCCGATGCGTGCCCGCCTTCTCGAATTCCGCCGCGTGCGCCATCTACTGTCCGCCGCGCGCCGCGTCCAGGTGGCTGCGCACCTGCTGCAATCCGGGAATCCCCGTCCGCAGAACGTACTCAAGCGGCGTCTGCCCCGCGAAGAGAAAGCCATCGTTCGGCCGCGTCATCCAGCGGTCGGCATGCTCCTCCGGCAGCAGGATATGCAGCGCCTTGTAGATTCCCACCACATACGAGATGCGCGTCAGTTCATCCTGCCGCAGCGTTCCCGCCGCCGTCCTGAGCTTGTAGACGCTCGACCGCGGCACGCCTCCGAGCAGTTGCCCCACTGTTTCCAATGAGATACGCCACTTATCGGCGATGCCCAGCAGCCCATCCACTGCCGCCTGGCTCAGCCGCTCCCGCGTCTCCAGCCGGCTTAGATCCGGTACCGATTCAAACTGATAACCAGCCGCAGCAAAACTGGGAAGAGTCGCCATGCTCCCCTCCTGGTCGCATTATAGTCTCATTGTGGATATATTTTATCTAAATCGAGAAAAAATATCGGCCGGCGCGCTCATTCGTCTGCTCTCAGTAGCCCCTCAAAACGGCGCCTTCGCCCCCGCCGGGCGCACATAATAGATGAGCCCAAGGTAGTCGTCGGTGAGCAGAAAGCTGTCTAGCCCGACCCGCAGAATGCCGCAAGGCCGCCCCTGAACCACCGGCTTGCCATGCGCAAACGTAAGAAAGCCTGTGATGAAGTCTTTCGATTTGCGGTCCGCGGGCGTGAATCGCACCACCTTATAGCCTGCCCCAATCCGCGGATGCCCGGCTCCATGCAGTGCCACAACGAAGTTGTCCTGCAGAAGCGAATCCTGCCTCCCGAAAAAAGCAAACCCCAGCGCCGAGCTGTGCGCCTTGAAGATTGCGTACGGCCGAGGCAGGTGATCGCAAGTCAAAAGCGGCGCCGGCGGCTTGCCC
>JBATYG010000232.1:0-7260 GCA_049673945.1 Occallatibacter sp. | reverse complement strand
GCTCTGTTTGGTTCTACCATTCCGGCTTAAGGGACGGTCGGGCTGCTTTTTTGCTCAGTTCAGGCAAGCCCCTCCTAGTCTGCGGCTGGTGGCCCCGGTCTCGGGGATCTTCGTTTACCGCAATACAGATGGTGCCCCCGGTCCCTCGCCTTTGGGGACCGGGGATGGCGCAACACTTCGCCAACAGATGTATCCTCCAGTCAATGAAAGGCGCGCGCATCCGCTACCAGCAGACAGGAGAATTTCACTTCCTCACCTTCAGTTGTTATCACCGGCGAGCTTACTTATCGCAGGTCGCGGCCATGGAACTCTTCGAGGACGCGCTGGAGCGCGTGCGGCAGCGCTACAAGTTTGTCGTCGCCGGCTACGTGGTGATGCCGGAACACGTGCATCTGTTAGTCAACGAACCCATGCGCGCGCTTCTGTCCAGAGCGACTCAGGCTCTCAAGCTGTCGGTCACGATGCGGAGCCGCGAGAGGCCATTCTGGCAGGCACATTACTGACTTCAACGTTACTGGGCATGCGAAGTTTGTGGAGAAGCTGCGCTATATCCATCGCAACCCGGTACGGCGAGGGCTGGTGGCACGGCCAGAGGATTGGAGATGGTCGAGCTATCGGCATTACCAAACAGGTGTACTTGGAGTGGTGGAGATTGAATCGGAGTGGACGGCGCGCGCGAGAGGCTGGCAATTGCCGGAGTGGTTGAGGGATTTCCAGTCAGCCCCGGTCCCCAAAGGCGAGGGACCGGGGGCACCGTCAACTTGACTAGGTTCTTGCTGAGATCAGGGCCACCTGCCGTTTCCCCTGTGGGCCTTTTCCTCCCTATTAAAGAAATAACTCGCTCGCCTTCTGTCGCGTGGAATAACCTGGAGAAGACACCATGGTGAAAACAGTTCTCGTTGCTTTCCTCTTTGCAGCTTCCGCATTAGCTCAAAATTCCCCTGTAGCGTGCGGACCTGAGAATGTCAGCTTTAACGTGACGCTTGAGAAGTCTCACGTCTCGCCGCCGAAAACAGAACCGGGGAAGGCGACGGTCGTCTTCATACAGGACGTCGGCGCTCAGAAATTTGGCGTTACAGTGCATGCGATTGGCAAGATAGGCATCGACGGCTCATGGATTGGTGCAATCAAGGACAATTCTTATCTTTTTGCGCTCCTCGAACCAGGCCAACACCATATTTGCGTAAGTCTAGAACCCGATTTCCCCAGAAACCCCAAAGAGTTTGCGCATTTTACAGCGGAAGCCGGAAAGGTGTATTACTTTCGGTCGCGATACGTATCCGAAGGCAATTTACTTCTCGCACCGGCCGATAGTGATGAAGCAGAGTACTGGATCGCAATGTTTCCGTTAAGTGCTTCGAAGCCCAAGAAGTGATGGAGATTCGCTTGCATTGCGATGAGCCCGCATTTCCACCAGCGGCTGGTCGTACTGAACTCGGTTGACAGCGCGGATTCAGGACTGTAGAGTCCGGATATGGCGCGGACCAAGGAATTCGATCCTGAGAAGTCATTGAATGCCGCTGTGGACGTCTTCTGGCGGCTGGGGTATGAGCGCACGTCGCTCGATGACCTGATGGGCGGCATGGGCGTTGCCCGCCAGAGCCTCTATGACACCTATGGCGATAAGCGGGCGCTGTATCTGAAGGCGTTGGAGCGGTATCGCGACAACCGGCAGGCGGCGCTGCGCGAAGCTTTTGCCGGCGAACGCCCGGTGAAGAAGGCCGTTGCGCGGCTCTTTGAAGACCTGATCGACGAGAGCCGCAAGCAGCACGAGCGCGGGTGCCTGCTGCTGAACGCGAACATTGAAATGGCCGGCCACGATGCAGATGTAGCCGCGCTCGTCCGCGCAGACGAGAAGGCGGTCGTGGATATCCTTGAGCGCGCGCTGCGCCGGGCGAAGAAGCGCGGCGAGCTGCGAGGCAATAAGGACCCGGAAGCGCTGGCGCGATTCGTGCTCGCGACTCTTCATGGAATGCGCACGCCGGCGCGGCTTGACCACGACCGCAAGGCCCTGAAAAAGATCGCGGGTGTGGCGCTGGCGGCGCTCGACTGACGCAGACGACGCTTCGAGCGCGGGCATATCATTTAATGCAGCGCGTTGTGCGCCGATTTCGCCTGGGAGCATTGCTTTGAATCGCCTCGCGACCTTTCCGTTTGTCGCCTCGCTGGCCGTGATTGCCGCTATCGTGCTGTGCCCATGCGCCGGTGCGGGCGCGGATGCGCCGGACGAGCGCGCCCCGGTGGTCGCGACGGGAGATTTTAACCACGATGGAATCGCCGACCTGGCTGAGGCGGCGCCTCGGGATGACGATGACCGCGGTCCGCACCTGCTGACTGTCCTGCTGGGCCGGGCGGATGGAACCTTTACGCCAGTGGCCTCACCGACCCCGGTTGGCGCCGAGCCGCGCGCACTGGTGGTGGGCGATTTTAACGGCGATGGCAACCTTGACGTGATTGTGGGCGACGAGAGCGGAGGGCTGGCGGAGTTGCTCGGCGACGGCAAGGGCAACCTGCGCAGCGCGGGGAGTATTGCGACGGTCGGTTCGGTGGTGTCGATGGCGATGGGCCGGTTCACCAACGATGGAAAGCTCGATCTGGTGGTCTCAGACTACGGATCGAATTCCGCCGTCATTCTTCTGGGCGATGGCAAGGGGTCTTTTCGGCGCGCGTGGTCGTTTCAACTGCCGCGGAAGGGGCGGGAATTCAGGATTGCGGCGGCGGACGTGAATGGGGACGGCATTGCCGATCTGCTGATTGCCAGCGACGACGACGACGATTATGAGGTGATGCTGGGCCATGACAATGGCACGTTTACCTATGCGCCCGAGCTAAGCCACGTGCGCGATCCCAACTCATATTGTCCTTCGTGAAGGAGGCGCGCTTGCGCGGCGCGTGCGGCACCCACTAGACTTTCGCCTGACAGCGAACAGAGCCGCACGGTACGTAGGGAAGCGATGCGGAGGTTTGCCAAAAGGGTTATTTTTCGAATGAGAGTCTTCAGGTTTGCCGGGCTGGTTGCCGCCGTTCTCGTTTTCGCGGGGGTTGCGGGGCCAATCGGCGCGCAGGAACTGGATCCCACTCTGCTGCTGAACCCAACGGCCGATAGCTGGCCGCAGTATCACGGGGACTACAGCGGCAGGCGCCACAGCAAGCTCAGCCAGATTACGCCGGCCAATGTGGGGTCGCTCGGTCTTGCGTGGGCGTTTCAGACGAACCAGGGCGCGGCGATCAAGTCCTCCCCGCTGCTGGTGGATGGGGTGCTTTATTTCACTGTGCCGGAGAATATCTGGGCGGTGGATGCACGCTCGGGGCATGTGATCTGGCACTTCAATCATCCAACGACGGAAGGCGAGCACATTGGCCACCGCGGCGTGGCGATGTATAAGGGCTGGCTGTATTTCACCACCCCGGATGCGCACCTGCTCTCGCTCAACGCGAAAGACGGCACGCTGCGCTGGGACAAGGTAATCGGCGATGTGGCGAAGGGCTATTGGTCCACCATGGCGCCGCTGGTGGTGAAGAATCATGTGATCGTGGGCGTGGGCGGCGATACGGACAACATTCCCGGCCTGCTGCGCTCGTATGATCCGGATACCGGCGCGCTGCAGTGGGAGTGGGTTGCTACTCCGCCGGCGGGCACGCCGAATGCCACGACGGGCGGCATGACGTGGGTGACGGGAACCTATGATCCTGAACTGAACCTGGTGTACTGGGGCACGGGCAACCCTACGCCGGTGTTGAACGGCACGGTGCGGCCGGGGAACAACGAGTGGACCGGCGCCATTGTGGCGATCAATCCGGACACAGGCAAACTGGTGTGGGGATTTTCGGCTTCGCCGCACGATACGCACGACTGGGATGCTGTTGAGGTCCCGGTGCTGGTGGATGGGACCTTCAAGGGCAAGCCACGCAAGATGGTGATGCAAAGCTCGCGCAACGGCTACTTTTTTGTGCTCGACCGGACAGACGGCAAGAGCCTGCTGACGGTGCCCTACGGCCCGACAAACTGGGCGCTGGGGATCGACAAGGAAGGAAGGCCGATTCCGAATCCGGATAAGGACCCGAAGCGCGATGGACGGTTTATTGCCCCGGACGAAGGTGGCATGACCAACTACCGCTCGCCGAGCTTCGACCCGAAGACGGGCTTGTTCATTGTGGATGCGCATCCGAGCTACAGCATTTACTTTACTAAGCCTGAAGACGGCGCCTATGGCTGGGCGGGCGCGGATTATGGGCTGTGGGGCAAGGGCGTGATCGAGGCGATCGACTACCAGACGGGCAAGATTCGCTGGAGCCACGAGGTGGGCGAAGGCGGCTCGGGCGCGGGAGTTCTGACGACCGCAACAGGCCTGACCTTTACGGGCGATTCAACGGGAAATATCCTGGCGTTGTCGACGGCTACGGGCAAAACGCTGTGGCATGCCGGCACAGGCGAGCCGATGCAGACTTCGCCGATCACGTATGAGCTGGACGGGCGGCAATACATTGTGAGCGGCAGCGGCAGCGTGATGTTTGCCTGGGTGCTGCCGATGGCGGAGACGAAGGGAACGCGCTAAGGAGTATGCGGAGATGGACAGGCTCAAGGGAAAGCGCGCACTGATCACGGGAGGCACGACAGGCATCGGGCTTGAGACGGCGCTGCGGTTTGCGGAAGAAGGGGCGCGGGTGATGGTGACGGGCACCAACCCGAAGACGCTTGATGCCGCGCGCAAGGAGCTCGGCGATCGCGCGATTGTGGTGGCGTCGGATGCGAGCGGCGTGCCTGAGCAGAAAAACCTGGCGCAGGCTCTGAAGGAGCATTTCGGCCAGCTCGATGTGCTGTTCATCAACGCGGGCATTGCGCACCTGGCGCCGATCGAGCAGTGGGATGAAGCGGAATTTGACCGGTCGTTCAACCTGAACGTCAAGGGGCCCTTCTTCCTGGTGCAGGCGCTGCTGCCAGTCTTCTCGGCCGCGGCATCGATCGTAATCAACGGCTCGGTGAACGCGCATATCGGCATGCCGAACTCGACGGTGTATGCGGCGACGAAGGCTTCGCTGCTATCGTTTGTGCGCACGCTGACCGGCGAGCTGATTGGGCGGGGCATTCGCGTGAACGCAGTGAGTCCGGGGCCGATTGAGACGCCACTCTACGGCAAGCGTGGTTTTGCCGAAGCGGAGCTGAAGAATGTTGCCGCATCGATTCAGAGCCAGGTTCCGGCGAAGCGCTTTGGGAAGGTGAGGGAGATTGCCGATGCGGTGGTGTACTTTGCTTCGGATGAATCGGCCTACACGGTGGCGAGCGAACTGCTGATTGACGGCGGCATGAGCGAGATCTGAGAGCCTCGTCGATTGATTTGCCGAGAGAGAGCTATCGGAGTTCGCCTGACGGTGGGCTACGTCTAGCAGCCCGGAATAGCTGATGAGGCACGTATGTTTACGCCGCGCCGGATGGCTCGCCGGGCGCTTTTGCATCGAAGTGCTTTGCATACTCGCTGACCAGGCGCTGCCAGCCGCTGGATTTCATGGCGTCGCCGCCGGCGATGCGGCCGATGGGGTCGCCTGCGAGTTGGCGGTCAAGCACGTCGAGGCAGATATGCCAGCCGGCGGCTCCCCATGCGATGAAGCGGCGGTCGATGCTGTGCCAGAGCGTGAGGCGTGTGCCGGCGCCGATCGGTTCAAGCTCCCAGCGAATATCGTGAAACTCGAGTATGCGGGGCGCTTCGGCGCGCGTGACGGTTGCTTCAGAAACCTGGCCGGTGCCGGACCAGGTGAGCTTCACCGAGGCTCCCACCGTGTCCAGGTTTCCATCGACGTCAAAGGGCGCCCACTCGCGCAGGTGTACGGGGTCGGTGAGCGCGCGCCAAACCTTTCCGGGCGCGTGGCGCAGATCGCGGACGAGGATCAGCGTCCACTTGTCGCCGTCGCTCTTCAACACCTGTGCGCCCGAGGCTGAACCGGGCGTGTACTTGCCGGGCGAGTACTGGCCGGGCGTATGCTGCACGGGATCGGCCATGCCTCAACCCTGCCAGTGCATCAGCTGCGTGAGCTGAATAAGGTTGCCGCAGGTGTCGTTGAGCATGGCGATCTTTGAGGCAGTGACGTCGGTTGGCGGCATGGTGAAGGCGGCGCCGCGCTCTTTGATGCGCTCGTAGTCGGCCTGCAGATTGTCGGTGAAGAAATTGACGGCCGGCTGGCCTTTCGCAAAGATAGCCTGCTGGTAAGCGCTGGCCGCGGGGTCGTTGTTGAGAGCCAGTTGCAGCTCAGTGCCGCCGGGGTCCTCGGATGAGGCGACGGTGAGCCAACGGTAAGGTCCATTGCTGAAGTCGGCTTTCTTCACAAAACCGAGCACCTCGGTATAGAAGTGGAGAGCTTTCTCCTGATTGTCGACGTAGACGCTGGTTAATTTGATCTTCATGATTTACCTCGGATGGCGACCCTTGCGGGTGCGGTTGCGTTGAAATGTTTTCTTCCCTTTGTGTGGCGTGGGGTGGTCAGTCTCGTCCATGCGATCGAGATGGCGTTCGAGGGCATCGATGTGCGGGGACCAGAAGCGGCGAAAGGGAGCGATCCAATCGTCCAGCTCCTTGAGCGGCTCGGGCCGCAGGCGGTAGAGGCGGCGCTGCGCGTCGACGGTGGACTCCACAAAGCCGGCCTCGCGCAAAACGCGCAGATGCTTGGATGCGGTTGGCTGCGCCATGCGAAGACGCCGCTCGATCTCGCCGACGGATTGTTCCGACGAGAGGAGCAGGCCGAGGATCGCGCGGCGGTTCGGTTCGGCAATGATCTCGAAGACGGATTCCACACTTCTGGTATACCTCGATGTGTATATACGTGTCAAGGCATATACAAAGAAAAAACGGCGTGGCAGGTGCGAGGCAGGCTAACGGGGCAGCATGACGTAGAAGGCGTTGTTGCCGGTGCGCAGGTCGTGTCCCCAGGAGAAGGCTACGACGGTGGAAAAGACGCGGAGCTTGATTTGCGCGCCGGCGTCGAAAAGCCACTGATGCGAGCCGAGGCCCGTTGCCGGGTCGGAGATGGTGCCGATGTCCAGAAGCGGCCCGAGCTGCACGGTGACGAGGCCGTTCGAGTAGAGGTTCTTGTCGCCTTCCCACGAGGAGAGCAGGTAGTTGCGCCCAAGCGGTGCGCTACCCTTGATGCCGTCGCGCGTGCCGATGTGGGCGCGCATGGGCAGGTCGTTGTCGCGCTCGAGGCCGAGCATGAAGAGCTCGTCGAAGGGAACCTGACCGAAGGTCTTGCCGGCGCGAAGTTGCTGCTTCA
>JBATYG010000231.1:0-3645 GCA_049673945.1 Occallatibacter sp. | reverse complement strand
GCGAGGAGCCTGCCCGGCTCGTCCGTCATCAACCCATCGCCGCGGCAAGGGCTCTCACGCCTCAAATCCGCGGAACCGACTGCAGCGGCCAAATTGGAGTGGAACTGGCGCACGGTCACCAGTGGAGCAACTGCATTGCCAGTAACCGCCTCTACGAGCAGTTGGCGGTTGCGGAGCACGGCTTCTCGGTCGTCATGGGCAGTAAATCCAAGGTTGAGCTCGCGGACGCTGTCTTCCGGGCAATACACCGTACTGACTCCGCCCTGGCGCGTACTGAAGCCGTGCCACAACCAGTCGAGCTTCTGCCATGCCGGCACGGGCAGCCAACGGACGCCGTTGGGCGCGGTGGCAGGCTCGGCTGATTTGACGGTGAGATCCTCGGGAGTTGCACGGGGCATCGCTCGCTGCAGGCGAAGCGCGCGCGTTATGCCGGCGGGCGATCCGCGGCGATGGCGCACAAGGCCTGCGGTCGTAAAGAGGGCATCAATCGCGTCGAGATGCGCCTGGAGCTGCCTGTCCCGCGAAACAGTAGGCCGAGTCACATTCTTATTTTATCGGGGGATCAAGAGCAAGGAGGGGAGGAAGCGAATGGGCCTGTCTTCCGGCAGGCCCGCTTGAGAGGCATTGTTAGGAAGGGGGGTCCTGAAGGGGTCAAAGAGAAGGGGTCCGGTGAGGGACCTTCAGAAGGGAGTGTTCCTTTCTTGGAAGGGCCATGATTCGGGGCAGCCTCTGCACGTTACTCATATGACGCATGGCCTTGAGAATTGGTTGGCTCGCTCAGGATAATTACGACGAAGATTTCCACAGGCCGAACCAGGTGGTGTACTGATGCTATCCCACTGGACTGCCTGGGTTTCGCGCTCACGGACCATTACACAGCCTCTAGGGTGCATCGACATATAGGGACGAGCGGCGTTGCGCGGGGATTCGTCCAGACGAAGCGGAGGCCGCCGTCTGTGGCGGGCCCACAGTAAAGGCCGACAATGAAGGATGGGCGAATATGCGCCGCAACCCTTCGGGCCGGGGCCATTTTTCCCCATTTCTTTGTCGCTCGTCGCTAAGAGACACCCGGTATCTGTCACTCCTCACTTCTCGAAATGAGAAAAAATGGCTCCCGGCGCCACTCATCCCTATAGGTCGATACACCCTAGTTCAGCTCGCGCACCCAGATGTTCCTGAAGCTGATCGGTTCGCTCTTGTCGCCGTGCGCCTGCAGCTTGATGGGCGCCGAGTCGTACTTTTTGTAGAACGGCTTGCCAATATAGAGCGTCTGGCCCTTCAGCTCGAAGTGGTTCTGCACGAGCACGCCGTTGAAAAAGGCGGTTACGTACGCCGGCGTCTTGAGCGAGCCGTCGTCGTTGAAACGCGGTGCCGTCCAGACGACGTCGTAGCTCTGCCACTCGCCGGGCTTGCGGTTCGGGTTTACCAGCGGAGGGCTCTGCTTGTAGATGCTGCCCGCCTGACCGTTGACGTAGGTCTTGTTGTTGTAGGAGTCAAGCACCTGCAGTTCGTAGCCGTCGTCGCCGGGGCCGGTTGAGGCAAGAAAGACGCCGCTGTTGCCCCGCGCCTGGCCGCTGCCGGTGATGCTGGTGGGGATCTTCCACTCGACGTGAAGCTGATAGTCCTTGAACCTGTGGCGGGTTTCGATGTTGCCTGAACCGGAGGCCTTGTTCACGGTCATGACGCCGTCGGCCACATCCCACCTGGCAGGCGTATGGTCCTGCGCGGAAACCCACTCGTCGAGGTTCTTTCCGTCGAAAAGCACGATGGCGTCAGAGGGCGGCGCCGAGTTGGTGGCACCGGGCGTGACGATCTTCGGCTCGGGCGTCCAGATCTCGGTGTCTTCAGGTTTCATCTGCGACTGCTGGGCGGCGAGGGATGCGGCAACAAGAACCAGAGTGCACAGAGCAAACGAGGGGCTTGCGTTCACGGCAGAGTTTCTCCTCTCAAACTTGGTCGAAGAGAATCTTACCTCTTTGGCCGCGGGTTTCGGGCAGCAGGTTTGCGGCCGGTGGATGCGGGACGCCGCGCGGGCGTCTTCTGGTTCTTCTCGACGCGCAACTTCCAGGCTGCACGCAGAGCACCGAGCAGCAGATCTTCATTGGCGGCAGAGAGACGCAGATGCGTCATTCCTTGCTTGCCCCATCCTCCCGCGATGGGAAGAAAGATCTCCGGCGCCTCGGCGACAAAAGCGGCCTGCTGCTCGGGCGTAAGCATCAGGTTGCCATAGCCAAGCTTTTCCGCAGCAAGCGTGGCAAAGATGCGCCCGCCGACGCGGAAGTCTGCCGCGCCCATGTGGGAGCCCTCTTCTGCGCCCTCAAGGCTGAGAGCAACGCGGCGGAAATCGGCGGCATTCATGGGAAGGCTCCTGCGCTATGCGGTAGTGGCAAAGAGCTGGCTTTCGAATTCCTCGTTGAGCCATTTGCTGAAGGCGGAAAACTCTTCGTCACGGCCCAGGAAGTCACGCACCATCTCGCGGCCAGGCTTGGAGCCGCCCTGCTCGAGGACCGTCGTTCGGTAGCGCGAGCCGGCATCGCAGCCCAACAGATCAGCGGGATCGAACTGGGCGAAGAAATCAAGCGCGATGACCTTGTCGAAAGCGTACGTGTAGTAGTTCGACGAGTAGCCGGTGAGGTGGCCGAAGCTTGCATACATCCGGTTGCCTTCGCGCCACGTCCAAGGCAGCAGACCCTGGTAGAGCTTGCGGGTGACGGCATCGAGATCGAGGCCGGCCGGATCCTGATCGTGCAGATCGAGCGACAGTGTTGTGTAGTAGAGCTGCGTGCGCACCCAGTCGGCACGGCCGAAGGAGCCGGCAAGCTTCATCTTGCGAATGCTCTCCGCCGGCAGCACCTCGCCGGTCTCCAAGTGCTTTGCAAAGGATTGCAGCAGCTTCTCGTCGCGGAAAAACTCTTCGAGCATCTGCGAGGGCACCTCGATGAAGTCGCCCTCGGTGGCGAAGCCGGAGAGGCCGGCCCACTGCGTACGGCCACCCAGAATGGCATGCATCAGGTGGCCGAACTCGTGAAAAAAAGTGACCACGTCGGAGTACTGCATCAGGCCGGGGTCGCCTGCCTCGCCGCCGGGAAAGTTGCAGATAAGCGCGGCCTCGGGCAGGTAGCGCCCATGCACGCCGGTAACGACGGGCGCGGCGGAGAACCACTTGTCCTTGCCTTCGCGGGGGTGCATGTCGAGATAGAAGCGGCCAACGAGCTTGCCGTCTTCAATGACCTCGAAGACAGATACGGCCGGATCCCAGCCTTGCGCGGTCGAGCGGCGAAATTCGATTTTGAAGAGCTGCGCCGCTGTCCTGAGCACGCCTTCCTCAACCTGCGCGTAAGGAAAGTAGGGCCGGACGGATTGCGAATCGAAGTCGAACTTTGCGCGGCGGAACTGCTCGTACCAATAGCCGCGGCTGGTGATGTCGATCTCCTCGAGGCCACGCTCGCAGCCGCGGGTGTAGTCGAGGATGAGGGTGTGCTCCTGCTTTGCGCCTTCGAGGCTGGCCTCGTCGAGCCGCGCGAGAAACGTGCGCACGTTGGCGGCAGACTTCATCATCTGGTCGGCGGTTGCAAGGTCGGCCCAGCTCCTGAAGCCGAGCACAGAGGCGATCTGCTGCCGCGTGGCGAGCAGATCAAGCAGGAT
>JBATYG010000230.1:0-15966 GCA_049673945.1 Occallatibacter sp. | reverse complement strand
GCTCCCATGAGCCGGAAAGACCGCCTCTACGCGCTCGACCACCTTGGCCTGCCGCAGAACTTTCAGCCCTCGCGCGCCAGCGCTCTCAAGCTTGCGCAAACCTTCGACGCGGATTCCATTGTCGTCGGCAGCTTTCTGATGGACGGCCCAAATGTTGTTGCAGAAGCGCGCGTGATCGACGTGCCTCGCCTCCAGATGAGTGCGCCTGTCACTTCCAGCGGCGCGATGGGCGACATGATCTCAGTCTTCAGCTCGCTTGCCTGGAAGCTCAGCCGCCAGATCGATCCTGGCTTTTCAATTGCCGAGGAAACCTTCATTGCCGCGGGCAGAGGCGTGCGACTTGATGCCCTCGAGCAGTACATTCGCGGCGTCACAGAGGCTGATCACGATGAGCGCCTCCGTCATCTGCGCCAGGCGGTGCTGCTCAGCCCTGACCTCGAGTCCGCCTGGATGGCACTGGGCCGCGAGTACTATAGCGCGCAGGAATATGACGACGCTGCGGCAGCCTTTTCGCGCGTCGGGCACAACGAGCCGGACGCCCTCGAAGCCGGCTTCTATCGCGGCCTCGCGCTGCTCTTCTCAGGCCATTATCCGCAGGCTGAAAAGGCATTCGCCGACGTCGCCCGCGTGCTTCCGCTCGCTGAGGTCCTCAACAACCAGGGCATCGCTGTCGCGCGTCAGGGGCACGACGGCAGTTCTCTCTTCATCGCCGCCGAAACCACTGATCCGCGCTCCGCCGACTATCACTTCAATCTCGCCGTGAGCCTCAACCGCCGCGGTGAAACAGCCGGAGCTGTTGCCGAACTTACGCAGGCTCTCAAGCTCCGGCCCAGTGATAGCGAAGCGCAGGATCTTCTCAAAGATTGGAAGAATCCGACCCCGCCGCCCGTAGCCGGCATTGCTGATCAGAACACGGAGGCAAAAGCCGACCCCCTTGAACGCATCATGCGCAGCTTCAATGCGGACGCCTTCCGCCAGGCGACGCAGATGCTCGATCAGATGGAAGCCTCGCGCCTTGCCTCTCTCGCTCCGCATGAGCGGGCGGTTTTCCTCGCAACGCAGGCAAAGGGGTATCTCGATCGCGGCTTGCTGCTTGAGGCCGAGCGCCTTTACCAGACCGCCGTGGCCGATGATCCCGGTCTCGCCGACGCCCACGCAGGCCTCGCCGAGGTGCATGAAAGAGCCGGAGATGCGGTCGCAGCCCGCAAAGAAGCCGAGACCGCCCTGGAACTGAAACCCTCTGCACCTGCGTATCTTGTGATGGCGCGCCTCGATTTTGCCGCCAACCGCCTCGGCGATGCCGGCCGGGAAGCTGGCGAGGCTTTACAGCTTGACCCGTCTAACAAGGTAGCGCAGGATTTAAACCGGCAGATTGCGCTGAAGACGGCCAAGCCTCAATAGGTCTCCGGCGCATGAGCGGAAGGAGCAAGGCCATGCCTCAGAAAGCGAGCAGGTTCAGGTTCCATTACGCTGTCTCCCTCATCAGCGCGCTGGCGCTCGTGCTCGCCTGCCGGTCTCTGCACGCGCAGCGGCCGGTCGTCGAGAAGCTTGTGCTCATTGACACGATTCAGCCCGTAAGCGCTGGCGAACTCGAGCGGGCTATCACGCTTGCCAATGCCAACGGCGCCGCGGCGCTGCTCATCGAACTCAACACGCCCGGTGGACTTCTCGATTCGACACGCTCCATGGCCGGCTCCATTCTGCGCTCGCGTGTTCCCATCATCGTCTACGTGTCCCCTGCCGGCGCCCGTGCCGGCTCAGCCGGTTTCTTCCTGCTCGAGTCCGCAGACGTCGCGGCCATGGCGCCCGGTACCAACGCCGGCGCGGCCCACCCCGTGATGGAGTTCGGCGCTAAGCCCGACGCCACCATGAGCCAGAAAATCGAGAATGACGCCGAAGCGTTTCTCCGCTCCTACGTCACCCGGCGCAATCGCAATGCCGACGCCGCCACCGCAGCCGTCTCTTCATCCCACTCATACACCGCGGAAGAAGCGCTTTCGCAGCATCTCATCGACGTCATCGCCTCAAGTGACGCCGACCTGATCCGCACGCTCGACGGTCGTGAGATCACCCGGCTGGATGGCAGCAGGATGACGCTTCATTTAACCAATGCGCGCATCGAAGAGGTGCGGCCGACCATGCGCGAGACGCTGCTTGATTGGCTCGTCGATCCCAACATGGCCATGCTGCTGCTCGTTGCCGGCGCGCTGCTCATTTATCTCGAATTCAACACGCCGGGCACGATCGTTCCCGGCGCTCTGGGAACGCTCTGCGTATTGCTCGCAATCTTCGGGCTCAATCTCCTTCCCATCCGTTACACGGCAATTCTGCTGTTCATCGCGGCCGTTGTTCTCATCGTGCTTGAGGCAAAGTTCGGCGGTCACGGGGTGCTCGCCACGGCAGGCATCCTTTGCCTGACCTTCGGATCTCTTACACTTGTCGCCGCACCTGTCCCCGAACTCGGCGTCAGCCCCTGGGTTGCCCTGGCGGTGGGCGCGGGCTTCGGCGGAATCACCATCTTCCTCGTCCGCCTCGCCGTGCGCGCGCGCCGCCGCAAAGCCCGCCTCGGCGCCGAAGCCCTAGTTGGCAGCCCTGCCTCGGCAATGGAGCCGCTTGCTCCCGAGGGCCACGTTCTCGTAGAAGGCGAAATATGGCGCGCCGTCTCAACCGAGCCGGTCCAGAAGGGCGCGCGCCTTCGCGTCACGGGCCACGAAGAGTTTCTGCTGCGTGTTGTGCCCATCGATTCCCCCGGCGCCGCTGCGCCGCGAACCGACGCTGCCTGAGCAGGAAGGCCGCGTCGTTGCTGGAGTACAATCCCTGCTGAGTGAGGAAAGCCGAATGTCCGCATTGCCGATTCCGCTTTTAGTCATTGCATTTATCATTGCCCTTTACCTGCTGAACTCCATCAAGATCCTTCGCGACTACGAGCGGGCCGTTATCTTCCGCCTGGGCCGCGCGCTCCCCACGCCCAAAGGGCCCGGCATCATTCTCGTCTTCCGTCCGCTCGATCAGATGATCCGCATCTCATTGCGCCAGGAAGTGCTCGAGGTTCCGCCGCAAGACGTGATCACCCGCGATAACGTCACCATTAAGGTCAATGCTGTCGTCACTCTCTATGTCGTTGATCCCAATGCGGCCGCCATCAAGGTTTCGAACTACGTCTACCAGACATCGCAGTTCGCGCAGACCACTCTCCGCTCCGTGCTCGGCGAGGTCGAGCTCGACGAGCTACTGAGCCACCGCGACAAGCTCAACCTCCGCATCCAGTCCATCATCGACCAGCGCACCGAACCCTTCGGCGTCAAGGTGATCTCCGTCGAAGTCAAGCAGGTCGACCTGCCCGAGCAGATGCTGCGCGCCATGGCCAAGCAGGCCGAGGCCGAGCGCGAAAAGCGCTCCAAGATTATTCATGCCGAGGGCGAATTTAACGCGGCGCAAAAGCTGGTAGACGCCGCAGCGCTTCTCGCCACCCAGCCCATTACGCTGCAACTGCGATACCTGCAGACACTCACTGAAATTGGCGTGGAAAAGAACACCACCATCATCTTCCCACTGCCCATTGAACTGATGTCAGTGTTCCAGAAAATGACCTCCACGGCGACTCTGGGCGGCGAAACCAAATAAACTGTTCGATGAACAGGATTTGAGGATGCAGCATGCCCAGGGGTTTCAGTATCGAGGAGTTTGAGCCGGAAGAGCAGAAGCGCGACAGGGAATTGACTCTGGGTCCGGCGATGCTGCTCGCTCTCGCCTGTGGCCTGTTCCTGCTCTGCGGCCTCTTCTTTGAGCTGGGCTACCGCTCCGGCCGCCGCAGCGCCATCGCCGCGATCGCCGTTACGCAAACCTCCACGGGCCAGACAGTGATCGCACCCGCCGGCAGCCCGCTCTCCAAGCCACCCGCAAAAGGTCTCGTTCCCAATGAGCAGCCGGCTTCGCAGATTGCCGTGCAGACTGCGCAGGCTACAGCGCTGGATGGTGCCCCCGGCGCTTCCGGCTCAAACGCCCTCACCACCTATGCTTCATCCGCTGCTCCTGCTGTAGACGGCCAGCCGCAGGTGCACGCGGCCCTTCCAGTCTCCACCAATGGCGGCCAGCCTCCAGGCGCGCCGGTCCAGAACTACCCGGTGCAGCCCGCGCTGACAAGCGCAACCGGCACTATGGTGCAGATTGCCGCTGTCTCTCACATTGAGGATGCGAATGTGCTCATGGGCGCTCTGCGCAAGCGTGGATACGCCGTTGTCGCGCGCCGCGACTTTGGCGACAACCTCATTCACGTGCAGCTTGGGCCCTTCGCCAATCGCGCCACGGCAGTTGCCATGAGCCAGAAGCTGCTCGGCGACGGCTACAACGCGCAGGTTCTGCCCTGATTCGAGTTACTCCCGCATCCACTCCGGCAAACCTGAGGCAATTGCTTCCCGCACCGCGCTCATCAGCTCTTCGCGCGTGGCAAAGTCACCGGGATAGACAGGCGCATGGAACGCGATGTGGGCCGTCCCTGGTTTGATTCGCAGGCTTCCCTTGGCCATCATGCTCTCGGTTCCGTGAATCGACACCGGCACGCACGGTGCCCCCGCTTCCATCGCCAGGTAGAACGGGCCCTTTTTGAAAGGCAGCATGCGCGCATCGCGGGACCGCGTTCCCTCAACAAATGTCGTAATGTGCAGCCCTCTTTGCAACACCTGCTTTGCCGCCTGTACGCTCTCGATTGCGCTCTCCACGCGGCCATCCCGGTCTACCGGCACAAACTCACCCAGCTTCATCCCATAGCCCAATATCGGAATCTTCATCAGAGAGCGCTTGAGAAACACCGATGTCCGGCCCGGAATGTGAGGGATCAACGCCGGCGGATCGAGATTGGAAACGTGATTTGCCATGAAGATGCACGCCGTCTGCGCCGGCACCTTTTCAAGGCCGCTGGCTTCAACGCGAATGCGGGCTACGCGAAAGCCGACGCGCAAAATTGCCATCGCCGTTCTGTAGAGTGCTGCGGCATCGCCTGTAACCACCGTCCACGGAATCAGCACCAGCGCAGCCGGCGCACCCAGCACCAGAATGGTGGCCGCCAATAGAAACGATCGAATCATCGGCGAAACTCAGCGGCTGCCTGCGCGCTCGCGCAATCGCGCGGGCAGCTTCTCATAGATGCCATCGAAGCCGCCGTTGGAGAGGATCGCGATTACATCTCCCGCTTTCAGCTCCGGCATCATGGCGTCAATGATCGCGCCCGCATCGGGATGCAACTCAGCCGGTGTTCCGGCGACATTGAGCGCGCCCACCACATCTTCAGGATGCAGCCGCTCGGCATCCGGAATGCGCTGCTGCTGATAAACGCCAGCCAGCACAACTCGGTCGGCCTGCCGCAAACTCTGCACCAGCTCATCCTCAAGCACTTTGCGCCTCAGCGTGTTCGAGCGCGGCTCAAGCACCGCCCACAGACGGGACTCGGGATAGACCGACCGCAGCGCGCGCAGCGTTTCGCGAATCGCCGTGGGATGATGCGCGAAGTCATCGATAACGGTGATGCCGTCAATCTCAGCGCGTACTTCCAGACGCCTCTTCACGCTTCTGAAACTTTCAAGCGCGCTGCGGATCGCTTCCTTGCCGATGCCGCGTCCCGACGCCAGCGCCGCTGCCGCAGTGGCGTTCAGCGCATTGTGCTCACCGGCAAGGCCCATCGCAAGCTCTGCCCACAACTTGCCCTCATGCCATACTTCCCACCGCGTCTGGCCGGCCTCATGCCGCAGATTACGCATCTGCCACTCCGCGGCTTCGCTGAAGCCATATCGCTCCACGCGGCAAAATGCCCGCTGCACACACTCGGTAACATTTGCGCTCGCATCGAAGGCCACAATCAGGCCGCGGCGCGGCACAAGGTTCACCAGCCGCTTGAATGCCGTCTTTACCGCGTCAAGGTCGGCATAAATATCCGCATGATCGAACTCGACATGCGTCAGAATCAGCGCGTCGGGAAAGTAATGCAGAAACTTCGGCCCCTTGTCGAAAAATGCGGTGTCGTACTCGTCGCCTTCAATAATGAAGGTTCGCGTGGGGCGAAGCTGGAAGCTGGTTCCAAAGTTCTCCGCGACGCCGCCGATCAGAAACGAAGGTTCAAGCGTGGAGTTCTCGCGCGCTGCCACCTGGTAAATCCACGAGAGCATGCTCGTCGTCGTCGTCTTGCCGTGAGTTCCGGCAATCACCAGCGACTCGCGGCCCCTCAGAAACTCTTCCCGAACCAGCGCCGCCATTGATGTGAAGGGAATGCGCTCGTCGAGAATGCGCTCCACCTCCGGGTTGCCGCGGGACAGCGCATTGCCGATCACCACCAGATCGGGCCTTGGGTCAAGATTGGCTTCGGCATACGGCTCCATCACAGGTATACCCAGCGAGCGCAGCAGATCGCTCATCGGCGGATACGCCGCCTTGTCTGAGCCGGTGATGCGGTGCCCCTGCAACTGTAGCAGGCCCGCGATTGAAGCCATCGCTGTGCCGCAAATCCCGCTCAAATGAATGTGCCGCGGTGTTTGTGTCATGACCGTAGAGCCGGCTCCAGAATCTTCAGTTGTGTCTCAGTTTCCACCGTCAGCTCCGCCTCAACTCCAAAGGTCAAAGTTACATTCTCGCGCGAGACATGGCCGCTGCGCAGGCCAATCGCAACCGGGAATTTAGCGTCGCGGAAGAAGTGCAGGACCACGTCCTCCAGCAGACTCGATGGAGCCCCGGGTGAGGCGCACTTCAGCATCTCGCCAAAGACAATGCCGCGAATACCCTTGAGCTTGCCCGCACTGCGCAACTGCCACAGCATGCGATCCACCTGATAGGGCTTTGCCGCAAGATCTTCGAGGAAAAGCAGCTTGCCTTCGGTCGCCGGTTCCCACGGGGTGCCCAACGTGGCCACAAGAATGCTGAGGCATCCGCCATAGAGCGTCCCCCGTGCTGTGCCCGGCTTGAGCGCGCGCAGTCCTTCCTCCGCGCCCACTGAGTAGGGTTCTCCGGCGAGCGCCGCGCGAAAGCTCGGCAGATGCACGCCGTCGTCATTCGCAAAATCGGCCGCGACCATCGGCCCATGAAACGCTGGAAGCCCTATCCGATCGAGAAGGTGCAACTGGATGCCCGTCAGATCGCTGTATCCGAAAAAGGGCTTCGCATGCGTGCGAATTAACTCCAGGTCAAGCCCGCCGAGCAGATAGTTCGACCCGTACCCGCCGCGCACTGCCGCCACAACGCTGGTTTCCTCCGATGCAAAGGCGGCATGCAGATCCGCGAGCCGCGCCTCGGGCGTTCCTGCGAAGTAAAGCGGTCCGCGCGTCTGCGTTGTCGCACCGGGCTGTGGCGCGAATCCTAAAGCGCGCAGGCGCTCCATCCCGCGTTCAACACGTTCGTCATTCCCAAACGATGCCGGCGAAATCACACTCACGCCCGCGCGTTGCGGAACCGGTCGCATCTTGATCATCGATCCGGACTGTGCGGTCTGCTTCAAGATTCCCATGCCTCGCCGCGCGCAATCAACGCAGCGGGCCCGGTCAGGTAGAGCTCTGTGCCCTCGCCCTGCCACGACACCGTCTGCGATCCGCCGGGAGCCACAACCTCAAGCGGCGACTCGCAGCCATGCAGCGAGATTGCCGCTATTGCCGAGGCTGAGCTGCCTGTGCCTGAAGATGTCGTCGGGCCAACGCCGCGCTCGAAAATACGGATCTCGATTTGCCGCGGGTTCACGACGCGGACCAACTCCACGTTCGTCTGGTTGGGAAAATCCCCGTGAAAGCAAATCTCCTCGCCCACCGCCTGCCACGGCCTGCCAGCAACTGAAAACTGCTCGTCGCCAACCACGATGACAAAATGCGGGTTGCCGGTTGAAATTTCCGCGCCTTCAATTTCCGCGCGATCGCTGAGGCGCACAGCCCTCTGCTTCACCACAGGAATCCCCATGCCGGTCCTTACATCCACCCGGTATCCGCGCGACGCATCGACCGCTATCACGCTTGAGATGCGCAGCCCCGCGTCCGTCTCGATCTGCAGTTCATCGCCGGGCCTTGCGCCGGTGGCCTCGGCCATCCACGCCGCAACGCAGCGCGTTCCGTTTCCGCTGATCTCGGCGACCGAGCCGTCGGCGTTATGCAATCGGATGCGTCCGGCATTCGTCCCCGTCCACTGGAAGAACTCAACTCCGTCCGCGCCCACGCCGGTGTTGCGCGCGCACATTTGACGCGCCAGGATCGCCCGGTCGTGACCCGCTGCCGCTTCTTCCGTCACAATCAGAAAGTCATTGCCGCAGGCGTGAGCCTTGGTGAAGGGAATCAATCGCCCTCCGGATCGCGGAAGTTCAACAATGCGTCGATCGCCGGCTCGGCCAGAAGCTTGCTGCGCAGCCGATCGTGCTCTTTTCTTGTGGCTGAAACCGTGAAACTCACCCGCTGCAGAGTTCCGATTGCATCGCTCTCGAAATTGGCCAGCCGCTCGCCGGCCTTATCCATCGCGTCGAGGATGGACCGGAGCATTGCCGACTGATCGGCTCCGCGTGTCTCGTACAAGAGCGGATAGATCTTGATGCTCGCTTGGCGTTCAAGAAAGCCCACCATCTCCAGCGCCACAATCACCAGCACGGTCCCCACCACCGCCGCGGGAAACAGGCCGGCGCCGCAAGCCATGCCGATAGAGGCGACAACAAACACGGTCGCCGCACTCGTCAATCCGCTCACGCGACTGCGATTGTGAATGATCAGGCCCGCGCCCAGAAAGCCGATGCCCTGCACGATATTCGACGCCACGCGGCCTTTATCCGGGTTTGCATCTCCGGCCAGCGCTGCTGAAAGCAAGGTGAAGAACGCACAGCCCATGCAGATCAGCAGGTTCGTCCGCACTCCGGCAGGCTGCCGCTTGGTCTCGCGGTCCAGCCCGATCAAGCCGCCCAGCACGCATGCTGCAAGCAGGCGCGTCAGCGCTCCGTTGGCAACAATCATCTGTTGAAGCCAACTGACGTGGAATGACTGCATAACCTCTGCCAGCGCGCTGCTCATCGTGATTCCTTGCCCGATGCTATCACCGCGAAGGAGCTTTGTTGAGAGTCGAGGTATCGGAGACGTAAACCGTCGCGGAAGGCTGCCTCTGGAATACAAAGCGCCGCACCGGTCGCAGGCCTGCAGGATGCGCCTTTACTGCCCGAGCCACATCATCGCCGTCGAAGGCCAGCACCACCGCCGCATGTTCGGCGGGCGCTGCCAGCGCATCGGTATAGATCGCGCGATCGCTCTCGTTGATCGTCTGCCGAAGAGGGATGCCTGTCAGAGCCACGACCTCCGGATAGACCGAAGTCTTCATCAGCACCATGCCTCCGGGCCGCTCGGCGAGCACCGCTCGCAGCGTCGGCGGAATCTCTTCTTCGAGCGGTCGCCGCGACTCGATATTCTTTGTGCTCTCAACGTAGACCAGCGGATGCTCCACCGCGACCTTCCACGCATTCCAGGCCGCCAGGGCCAGCAAACATCCAACCGCATATTTCGTCCATGCGCCCTTGAACTCGCGCACCGCTCCCAACACAAACTGACCGACCATCGCGAGCCCCAGCGCCAGCGCCGGAAGCATCTCCATGCCGTACCGCGTGTTGTACCAGGAGTGCGGCCACCATACAGGTAGAAAGATCGGCACCGAGCCGTATGCGATTGAGTAGGCATAGAAGGGCACCGGCAGCCATAGCAGCAGCGCCCACGCAAATGCCTCGCGGCGCAGCCCAAACCAGGCACCCATCGTGCCCAGCAGGCTCAGCACAAGAACCTTGTTGCCCCAGGCAAGCGCCGTTGCGTCCATTTCGCCTGTCTTCACAAAAAATATCAGCGATACCCATGGATCATGCCAGCCGGGATGCGGCGGCCACGCTCCCGGCGTTGCCGTTCGCAGCTCAATCACCTTGGCGGAGTAGGGTCCGCGCGCGAAATCCAGCCAGTCCCCGAAGACAAGCGCGTTGTATGTGAACCAGGTCAGCGGCGCTGCCACCACTACCGCGCTTGCCAGCCAGAAAGTGCGCGAGTGCAGCTGGTCGCGCCGCAGCAACGTGATACCCACCGCCGTCCACGCCAGCAGCGCGAGTATCCAGCCGTCATAGCGCGTGAAGATCGCGGCTACGAGCACCAGCGCAATTGGCCACAGCCGCCGCTCTATGCGCGCGGCAGGCTCGTGATCCAGGGCGCTGCGCCATTCCACGAGCCAGACGACGCACCAGATCAGCTCCGAGAGAAACAGCGGTTCCGTCATGGCCGTCGTTTGCAGGTAGAGCAGGTTCGCGTTCAACGCAAAAAACGCGAGCGCAATCGCGGCTGCGGCCGGTTCGAGCCAGCGTCGCGCGAGGCGGTAGATGCCCGCGCACCCCGCAACATAGGCCAGTGCTGACGGAATCACACCGGCAAAGCCGTTGGCCCACCAGCCATAGACCGCGACAAAGGGAATGAGAAGCAGATGCGGAAGCGGCAGCCAGACCGAGCCAAGCTGCTTCAGCCCGGGATAGCGCGCGTCAAAGACACGTCGCGCAATGTGCAGATGAGCCACCGCATCGCCGTAGTTGAGCATGGCGCCGTGGCGCCAACTCCAGCTCACGGCAAGCGCCGAAAGCGCCACGCAGAAGGCCAGCACCGCCAGCCATTCCGCGCGGCTTATCGATCGATCAGTCAAGGTGCGTCAGCTCGCGGAAAAGATTGAAGCGCTCGTCGATCTCCTTGCGCGAGAGCTGCTGCAGGCGCTCGGTTCCGAAGCGTTCCACGGTAAACGATCCCATCACGCCGCCATAGAACATCGCGCGCCGAAAGGCCGCCGGCGTCAACTCCTGCTGCGATGCAAGATAGCCAAAGAATCCCCCGGCAAAGCTATCGCCGGCACCCGTCGGATCGACTACTTCATCCAGCGGCAGCGCCGGCGCGCGAAAAGCGTCGGGCAGCGCGCTTCCATTCTTCGACGGCTGAAAGAGCGTCGATCCATATTCGCCGTGCTTCACCACCAGCATGTGGGGGCCCAGCGTCAGCACGTTGCGCGCCGCCTGCAGCAGGTTTGAGTTGCCGGCCAGCATGCGCGTCTCGGTGTCATTGATCAGCAGAATATCCAGCCCCTTCAGTACTTCCAGCAGATCGGACTTGTGGTCCTTGATCCAGTAATTCATCGTGTCGCCGGCCACCAGCCGCGCATTCGGCATTGCTTCTCGGACGCGCCGCTGCAGCACCGGGTCGATGTTGGCGAGAAAAAGAAACTCAGAATCGCCGTAGGCGGCTGGAATCTTCGGTTCAAATCCCGCAAAAACATTCAGATCGGTTGTATGGGTTTTGGCTTCGTTCAGATTTTCAAGGTATGACCCTTCCCAGAAGAAGCTCTTGCCCTTGGCCCGCTCAATGCCCTGGGTGTCGATGCCGTGCGCCGTGAACACCGCTTCCTGCTCGGGCCCAAAGTCCTCGCCCACCACGGCAATCACACGTACCGGGCTGAAATAACTGGCGGCCAACGAAAAATATGTAGCCGCGCCGGCAAGGCAGCGTTCGCGCCTGCCCGCAGGCGTCTCCACTGTATCGAATGCAACGCTGCCCACCACCGTAATCGCCATGCAATTCCTCTCCTCGTGCCACTCTGTTCAGATGATCTCGTTACCAGTTGTGATATTTGCCAAAGAGCAGCTTCAGCCGCTTCTTGGCTGCTTCTGGAATTGCATCGGGCTGCGTCAGCACAGCATAGCGCGCAGCCGAGGCGCAGGCGCAGGTGCGCTCCGCCGGCAGCGCCTTCACCGCGGCCTTCACCACCTTGCACGCGTTATCGGCGTTCTGGTGCAGCACGGCCACAATCTCTTCGATCGTCACGGAGTCGTGTCCCGCGCGCCAGCAGTCGTAATCGGTCACCATCGCGATGGTGGCGTAACAAATTTCCGCTTCGCGGGCGAGCTTCGCCTCCTGCAGGTTGGTCATGCCGATCACATCGGCGCCCCAGCTTCGGTACAGGTTCGACTCGGCTTTCGTCGAGAACTGTGGCCCTTCCATGCAGACGTAGGTGCCGCCGCTCTTGCCCACCACCCCGGCAGCCGCGCAGCCTTCCGCGGCGGCTTTCGCAACCGTTGCGCAAACCGGGTCGCCAAAGGCGACGTGTCCCACGATACCTTCTCCGAAGAATGTCGAGACGCGGTGAAAGGTGCGGTCGATAAATTGGTCGGGAATCACGAAATCCGTCGGCTTGTGTTCTTCCTTGAGCGAGCCCACGGCCGAAACTGAAAGAATGCGCTCCACACCCAGCTTCTTGAATGCGTAGATATTCGCGCGAAAGTTCAGTTCCGAGGGCAGAATGCGATGGCCGCGCCCGTGCCTGGCCAGAAAGGCCACCTTGCGGCCCTCGAGTTCGCCCAGCACAAATGCGTCCGATGGCTCGCCAAACGGCGTTTCCACGCGGAGTTCATGCTGGTTGGTGAATCCCGGCATGGTGTACAGTCCGCTGCCGCCGATGATGCCTATCTCTGCCTGAGCCAAAACTCGCTCCCTGCGCTCCGGCGAAAGCCGGGCGCGCGGGTCCTGTGATGTCCCCGCGAAGGTTGGAATGCAAACATCTCAGTATAAAGGGTGGCTCTCGCGGCAGATCAGGTGCGCGAAGAAGACGCTTTTCAGGCCGAAGCGACCGTGCTCTGGGCCGCGGCCTTCAAAGCTGAAGGGCTCTCCCTCACTGCCCAGCCGGCAATCAGCAGGCTCGGCGCAGGAACGGGCTCTGTTTCGCCGAGCATGCCAAGCGTCGTGTGCAACACCTGCTGCTCAGGCTGCCCCGCCCGCGATATCAGTGCGCAGGGAAAATCCGCCGGCAGGCCTTGCTGCAGCCACTCGAGCGCCAGCAGCCGCAAGTCGCGGCCTGGCATGTAGACTACGCGCGTCGCGTCCTCGATCTCCGGCATCGGCGAAAGATTATGCGACTGCGCATGATGCCCAGTCGAGAAAATCACATTTGACGCACTATTGCGACTCGTGAGCGAGGAGCCGAGGGCGGCTGCGGCTGCAAATGCTGCGGTAATGCCGGGAACGACCTCATAGGGCACGCCGGCTTCGGCAAGGGCCGCCATCTCTTCCGCGGCACGGCCAAAGATCAGCGGATCGCCGCTCTTGAGCCGGACCACGCGGTGCCCAGCGTGCGCATGCTCGATCATCAGTGTGTGAATCTCTGCCTGTGTGATGCTTTTTGTGCCACAGCGCTTACCCACATTCACGATCTCGGCGTCGGGCAAGGCCAGATCGAGAATCGCCTGCGGCACAAGATCGTCGTGCAGAATCACATCGGCGCTCTCGATCTTCCGCAGCGCCTTCACTGTCAGCAAGTCGGGATCGCCCGGCCCCGCGCCGACCAGCGAAACCCTGCCGATCGTCTCCGGATTAGCCATCGCTTCGCGCCGGGTCGCACACAGCGGCGAATCGCAAAGCGGCCTGTAGGCCAGCTCGTGCAGCAGCAGCCTGCGTTCCTCGTTCCGCGGATGCACTGCCAGAACATCGCGGCGCAACTGCCCGACGTTCTTCAGCCATTCGCCCAGATCCTGCGGCAACTGCTCATCAATCTCCCGGCGCAAACGCTGCGCAAACGCCGGACTTTCCGCGGCGGTTGAAATGGCGATCTGCAGATCGCCGCGCCGCACCACTGAGCCGAAAAAAAAGTCGCAGTTGGGAATATCGTCAACGCTGTTGCAGGCGATCCCGCGCTCGACGGCCGCGCGGTACACGGCTGCATTTACCGCTGCATCGTCCGTTGCGGCAATCACGATGAACTGCCCATCGAGATCCGATTCATCGAACTGGCGGCGCACCCATTTGAGCTGCCCATCGGCCGACAAACGCTGAATCTCAGGCCGTGCCGCGGGCGCAACCACACGCAGCTTTACGCCCGTCCTCAGCAGGCTGTTGATTTTTTCGAGCGCCACGGTTCCGGCGCCTACCACCAGCCCAGGCCGGCCATCGAGTTTTAAAAAGACTGGCAGCAATGTCATCGCAATCCTCAGTCGGCCACACCTTGCGGAACGCGCCCCGTCGGCACGTCGCGTTCCACGGCTTCCAGCACGTCGCCCGCCAAATGCGCGCGCAACTCGTCATTGCTATGGCGGCCAAACCACGCGCGCAGATTTTCTTCAGGCTGTCTGCCTGCCAGGTATTGGCGCAACAGCCGCTCAATCGCTTCAGGCACCAGCGGCGCAGGGCACCGGTAGCCCACCGGCCGCGCGATGCCGGCATGTTCGCCAACCGCGCCGCCCAGGCAGAAATAGTAGGCGTCGGTCAGCTTGCCCTCGTGCTTGATCTTCTTGCCCTCGATCCCGATGTCCGCGATCCAGTGCTGCCCGCAGCCGTTGGGGCAGCCGGTCACGTGCAGGCGCAATTGCTGGTCAAATTGCGGCAGCCGCTCATCGAGTTCGTCCACCAGCCAGCGCGCAAAGCCCTTTGTCTCCGTGATGGCCAGCTTGCAAAACTCCGTGCCCGTGCAAGCCACCGTACCGCGCCAGAAATTTGTCGCCTCAACGTACAGCCCCACCTGGCCTAGTTCGCGCGCAAGGTCCCCGGTTTTGTCCGTCGGAATATTGATGAACACCAGATTCTGCGAAACCGTCGCCCGCACCTGCCCATCGCCGAAGCGCTCTGAAAGTTCCGCAGCCTGTTCAAGCTGCTCACCCGTCATGCGGCCGCGCAGCACTGAGGCGCCCACATACGAGAGTCCGGGCTGCCGTTGCGGATGAATGCCCGCATGATCGCGATAGACATCATTCGGCACAGTCTCTTCGCCTGCCGGTTGAATCTGGAAATTCACCCTCGCCTGCACTTCCTCGAGGAAGCGCTCGGCTGTCCATCCTTCGTTCATGAAGAGGTATTTGAGCCGGGCTCTGTCGCGGCTTTCGCGCAATCCCTGCTGATCGCGAAAAATCTCTGCGACGGCGCGCGATGCCGGCAACGCCTCATCGGGGCGCAGAAACGCATTGAGGCGTACCGCCAGGTGCGGCTCTTTTGAGAGGCCACCGCCGACGCGAAGCGAAAAGCCAACCTCGCCGTTGCGCATCGCGGGGGTCAGAGCGATATCGTTAAGTTCCGGGTAGCAGCACCATGAGGTGCAACCCGTCGCGCAAATCTTGAACTTGCGCGGCAGGTTATAAAACTCGGGATTCGCCGAAAGCATGCGCGAAAGCGCAACCGCAGTCGGGGAAGCATCAATCATCTCGTCTGCTGCGATTCCGGCCAGCGGGCAGCCCGTAACATTGCGCACCACGTCGCCGCACGCGCCCTTGGGAGAGAGCCCGATCGCATCCAGCGCATCCACCACTTCGGGCAGCGATTCAATCGTGAGCCAATGCAACTGGATATTCTGCCGCACCGTGATATCGGCGAGGTTGCGCGCGTACTTCCGGGTCAGGCCGCCGATCGTGCGAAGTTGATGCGCCGACAGAATCCCGTTGGGGATCCCGATGCGCAGCATGAAGTAGTCCGACATGAGGCCTTCACCGCCCTTGCCGCCCGTCACTCCCACGCCATCGCCCTGCGTGTAGATGCCCCACCACTTGAAATAGAACGAAGCCCACTCCGGTAAAACGCTCGCGCGCCCGTCGCGCGCAAACCGCCGAACCTCGTCGAATGTCCCCCAGGCATCCTTCTCGAGCTTCAGCCGTTCCGACTTCTGTGCCTTCGTTTCTTTCACTTGACCAGCAGAATTCATCTCTTTTCCCTTCGCCTGAATGCACAAAACCCGCGACAGCTAATGCTGAAATCGCGGGCTTCGGAAACCTTGGAAACTTGTGATCAAGCTCTCAGACTCAGGTCGCCTGTCCGCGCGCGGCGTCCATACAGTGGCGACAACAGAGGCAGGCTTGCATACATCGATCTTCGCAGCAGTGTGTGCAAAAAGCAACTGCAAGCCGAACGCTCTCCCATTGTCCCATTGTCCGGCTCGCGGCCGCCCCTTCGATCCCCTTGTTTTGCAGTAGCTTAAGGCTTATCGTTAGAG
>JBATYG010000229.1:0-2718 GCA_049673945.1 Occallatibacter sp. | reverse complement strand
GGGAGCACGGCGAGAATGGCCTTGGCCTCGGCGGCAAAGTAGAAGGCATCGGGCGACTGATGATAGTAGATACGGTGCATGCCGTAGCGGTCGTTGAAGAGGACGGCAGTGCGAGTGCGGCGATCGGCGAGGAGGCCGTGAAAGCGGCCGTTGAGCCCCCGAGGAAACTCGGGATCTTCTTCGGCGAGATGGACGAGATAGCCGGCGGGGTTGCCGTCGATGGCATGCCCCTCCTGCCTGAGACGCTCTTTCGTGCCCGGCTCGGGAAACTCTTCGCCGGAGAAGGCGAGGGTGAGATTGCGGTCTTCGCTGCGCAGCGGCATGGTGTCGGCAAAGGCGCCCTGACGCGCGACCCAGCCGACGTAGAGGCCGAGCGAATCGTCGGTCCACGTGCCGTCGACGTAGAAAGATTCATGCCGAATCGCGCCGACCATGCGGCGAAGATCCGATTCTGCGCGTTCGCGCGGCTGCTTGGTGATGATTCCGACGATCCCTGGCATCGTGTCCGGTGAGGTTCTAATGATTTATGAAGATAGTGAAAAAGTACGGGAGGCTAGAGGTTGGAGCCGGCGGGAGGAATTGAACGCCCCATCTGCCGATTACATTTCGGCTGCTCTGACGTTAAGCTACACCGGCCTGGAAGTTGTTTTCGAATTGTACCATCTGGTTCGAAGATCGAGAGCCACGCGCAGCCAGCGCTGCGGAATGAAATCGATCGGGTTGCGATAGAGCCTGGTCTTCACGCAGATGGCGCCCCAGGCGGTGAGCGGAACATAGTAGGAGGGCACGAGCATCTCGGCGAATCCGTGCCGCTCTTTGAAGATGCGCAGCGCTGCCTGACCACGATTGCCGTAACTGAAGCGGCCGTAGGTGAGATGCGTTATGCCCCTGGCGGCGCAGAGCTCGGCGGCGCGGGCGATGAGGGCATTCGACGGGCGCTTGTCGTAGTGCGCGATCTTGGAGTTGCACTGCAGGATGGAGGCAATGTTGCCGCGATAGACGAGCTTGAGGCAGCCGATGAACTCTTCGCCAAAGTAAGCGCAGATGAAGTCGCTGCGGTCGACGAAGGCGCCGTGATCGCGCTTGACCTGCTCGAAGGATTTGCCGTAGTGCGGATAGGGCCTGCCCTGCCGCACCGGCGACTCGTTCTGCACGTCGGCGATGCCGCGGATCACGTCCGCATCGAAGTGGCGAACCTGAATGGTGACGCCGCGCTTCTGCGAGCGGCGCACGTTTTTACGCGTCTCCTGCGGAAGGCTCTCCCACCAGGCTTTGAAGTCGCTCACGTCGGCAACGGCGTCGCTGCGCAGTTGCATGGGATAGGAGTAGCGCGGAAGAGCGTTGGGCACCTTCTGGGTGAAGGTGAGAATGTCGGCGCGGGGAATGCCGCTAGCCTGTTTGAGCTTCGACATGCAGGCTTCAGGGTCAAGGAGCTCATCCTCGCTCCACTCTTCGTCGTGCAGAGATGCGAGGCGGATGCGGTCGCCTTTGACCACGATGGTCTGGCCGTTAATGACGATCGCCGGAGTTTCTACCCATTGACCGCGCACGCTGATCTCGAGCCGCGTGCTCACGGTCTTTGTGTCGGATGCGCTGTGGATCACTTCACTCATTTGGAATACCGGATATAAAAGTACAAATCAGTCGTAGACGTATGGTTGCTGGATCGGATTGACGCCGAGGAGAGCGAAGAGCCTTCCTGCGTGGTAGCAGAGCTTGAAGGCGCAGGTCATGAAAGCCGCCTGACCGAAAAGGAGCGAGATGGGAAGCGCCAGGGCGAAAACCGGAACCGAGACGATTGCCTGTAGAACACGCACCGGCTGCCAGCCATGATTGCGCTGCGCAAAGATGCCGCGAAAGAGCGCGCGGCGGAAGAGAAACGTGCGCTTCCAGCGGACCGGCGGAACAACCTCGTAGACCGGAGCCTCATGGCACCACAGGAAGGTGTGGCCCTCGGCGATCTTGCGGCGGAAGAAGTCCTGATCTTCGCCGGAGAGGCAGGCCGGGTTGAAGGGCTCGCCGGCGCCGGTGAAGAGTTCGCGCTTGAGCAGCACGTTGCCGGTGCGGCACTGGCGGAAGTGCAGCGTCATGCCAGTCGGATGAACCGGGCGCGCGTAAAAGCCGCCTTTGACGACCCAGTTGGGCGCGCCCTCGTCGAAGAAGGGATTGACGGGGGCAAGAATGCCCGCTGCGTTGTATTGCTGAATGGTCCTGAAGAGCGTAAGCAGCCAGGGGCCGATTGGAAATTCGTCATCATCGATGAAGGCAATGTAATCGCCGGTTGCGCTTTGGACGGCCTTGTTGCGGGCGCGGGCGATTCCCTGCCGCGGCTCCGGTGCGTAGAGGACGGGCACGACGGAGCGGGCGGCGATCTCGGAGACAACGGCGCGGGCGCTCTCAGCCTTATCGTTATCGGCGACGACGGCGGAGTAAGTGAAGAGACCGTCGGTCTGCTGGGTGCAGACGCCGTCGAGCGTGCGCCGCAGCAGCTCAGGGCGCTTGTAGGTGCAGATGCAGACCGCGATATGGGGCAACTGGTTGCTCACGGTTCAAAGTTCAGGAAGATGCCCTGGTGGGGTCCGATGCGTTAAGAGCGGGCGCCGGCTTGCCCGCGAAGAAGCGCTTGAGGCGCTGCATCTGTTCACGGCGCACAAAGCGGACGATGTCTTTGGGCAAGGGCACGTCTTTGCGCCGGATGGCAGCCCAGGCGTATCCGGC
>JBATYG010000228.1:0-3086 GCA_049673945.1 Occallatibacter sp. | reverse complement strand
TCGTCTCTATCATGGCTGCCAACAACGAAATCGGCGTGCTGCAGCCCATCCGCGAAATCGGCAAACTCTGCCACGAGAAGGGCGTCATCTTCCATTGCGACGCGGTGCAGGCCATCGGCAAGGTGCCTTTCAACGTCATGAACGACAACGTGGACGTTGCCTCGATCTCAGCCCACAAGCTCTACGGGCCCAAGGGTGTTGGCGCTCTCTACGTGCGGCGCCGCAATCCCCGCGTCCAGATCGCCGCGCAAATTGATGGCGGCGGCCACGAGCGCGGGATGCGTTCCGGCACGCTCAACGTTCCCGGCATCGTCGGACTCGGCAAAGCCTGCGCCATCGCTCAGGAAGAGATGGATAGCGAAGCCGCCTATCTGCGCGGACTGCGCGACCGCCTCAAGGCCAAATTCGAGTCGGAACTCGACTACATCCACGTCAACGGCACCATGGAGCATCGCCTGCCTGGCAACCTCAACGTGAGCTTCGTTTACGTCGAAGGCGAATCCTTGCTGATGGGCATCAACGATGTTGCCGTCTCGAGCGGCTCGGCCTGTACCTCCGCCACCCTCGAGCCCTCCTATGTGCTCAAGGCTCTCGGGCTTGGCGACGACGTCGCTCACAGCTCCATCCGCTTCGGCCTTGGCCGCTTCAATACCCAGGCAGAAGTCGACTACGTGGCCGACAAGGTCATCGACATTGTGAAGAAACTGCGTGAGCTTTCACCGCTTTACGAGATGGTGAAGGAAGGCATTGACCTGACCAAGATTGAGTGGCAGGCCCACTAAGCGAGACACTGCCCCGGCATATGCCGGGCAACAAAGCATCGGCGGGCTCTCCCACCGAATCAAAGTAAGTGTACGAAGACGCGGCTTTCCCCGCGTGAGGAGATCGAACGATGGCATACAGCGACAAAGTGGTCGACCACTACAACAACCCGCGGAACGTAGGTACCCTCGACAAGAGCGCGCAGGAAGTCGGCACCGGTCTTGTCGGAGCCCCTGAGTGCGGCGACGTCATGCGTCTGCAGATCCGCGTCAATCCCGAGACTCAGGTCATCGAAGAAGCCAAGTTCAAGACCTTCGGCTGCGGCTCGGCCATCGCCAGTTCATCGCTGGCTACTGAGTGGATCAAGGGACGCAAGGTGGAAGATGCCCTGACGATCAAGAACACCGATATCGTCAAGGAGCTCTCGCTGCCGCCAGTCAAGATCCACTGCTCGGTGCTCGCCGAAGACGCAATTCGGGCTGCAATCGGCGACTGGAAGAAAAAGAACGGCGTAGCCGAAGCCGAACAGGCAACCGCGGCGAAGTAAGAAACGCTACACCCGCCGGCCCGGCGATCCGTCACCGCGGCCGCGCGGAGCAGGAACAAGGAATCATGTCGAACGTCGTGACAATTGGGAGCGCCCCGTCTCAGGAACCGGCAGCGGAGAAACCTGCCGCACCGCAGGTGCCGGGTCCTCAGGCAGGCCAGGGCCTTCAGCTGACTGAACGGGCCATCAAGCAAGTTCGCAGCGCCATGGCCAAGGAAGGCATCTCGCCCGAAGAGGGCGGCCTGCGCCTCGGCGTCACTGGCGGCGGTTGCTCGGGTCTTTCTTACGCCATCAAATTCGATACCCGGCCCCGTGAGCGCGACCGCGTCTACGACTTCGACGGAGTGCGCGTCTTTGTCGACCCCAAGTCGTTTCTTTACCTGCACGGCATGACGCTGGACTACGAAGAGACACTGATGCGGCAGGGCTTCAACTTCATCAATCCGAACTCCACGCGCTCCTGCGGCTGCGGTTCGTCCTTCTCCTCGTAGCTCCAGCAGTTGGAGTTTCCATTCATGTTGAAAGTTGTTGATGCAGCAGTCCCGGTTGAGTGCTGGTCGTGCTCGGTCGCGCATGACGCGTCGAGGCTGTTCTGCGAGCACTGCGGCAAGATTCAACCTCCGTCGGCAGCTGACTATTTCGCCGTCTTCGGGCTTGTGCCGCGCCTCAATCTCGACCTCGGCATGCTCGAGCACGAGTTCCACAAGCTCAGCCGCAAGATGCATCCCGATCGCTTCGCCCGCGCCAGCGGTGAAGAGAAGGAGTGGAGCCTCGCCGGTACCGCGTTGCTCAACGACGCCTACCGCACCCTGCGCGATCCCATTCGCCGCACCGAATATCTGCTCAAGCTGCACGGAGCCGAAATCGGCGAAGAGCACAGCGGCAAAGATCGCCTTAAAAGCGGCATGGGTCCCTCGCGCGCGCCCGCCGACCTGCTCGAAGAAGTCTTCGATCTCAACATGCAGCTTGAAGAGATGCGCGCCGCCCACAAGCTCGGCGAAGATGAAGATCCCGAATTGAAAGCGAACCTCCTTGCCGCCAAGAGCAAATTCGACGGCCTCGTCGACGACGTTGACCGCGATCTGCGCGCGCAATGGACTATCTGGGACGACGGCGATGCCGCCGCCCGCGCCGCCGCCGAAAAAGCCATGGTCAACCTCATCGACCGCCGGCGCTACCTCACCAACCTCGTCCGCGACGTAACCGAAACCCTGGGAGCATAGGCAACAGCGATGGCGGAAGCACGCGTAGTCGGAATCGACCTGGGAACCACCAACTCCCTCGTCGCATACATGCAGGGCGATAAGCCCGTGGTCATCCCCGGTGTTGACGGATCGAGCCTCGTGCCCTCCGTCGTCGCGCTCGATCCCATTCCCAGCGAAGGTGCCCAAGGGGCCCCCGGCGACGGGTCTTCGTCGCTGGGGCGAAGGCCCACGGTCACCGTCGGCAACAGCGCGCGCCGCGCCCTCATCGAGACACCCGAGCGCGTCATCTACTCCGTCAAGCGCCTCATGGGCCGCGGCCTCGGCGAAGTGCAGCAGGAGCTCAGGCTCTTTCCTTTTCGCCTCGCAGAGGACGTACAGGCCGGCGAAGTGCCGCGCATCCAGCTTGGCGAAATGCGCTTCACGCCGCCTGAAATATCGGCCTACATCCTCCGCCAGCTCAAGCGCAACGCCGAGCGTTACTTCGGCGAGCCTGTCACCCAGGCCGTCATCACCGTGCCTGCGTACTTCAACGATGCGCAGCGCCAGGCCACCAAAGACGCGGGCCGCATGGC
>JBATYG010000227.1:0-2156 GCA_049673945.1 Occallatibacter sp. | reverse complement strand
AATCAACCGCGAGCACAAGCAAGCGTGGCTGGGTGAGCGCAGCCAGGCCGCGTTCAATGCCCGCAAGCGGGCCGGCACCGGTACCAGCGTCAGGGAACCGATCCAGCAAGACAGGGCATTTGAATTGCGAATAATCGACGCCGGCACGGCCGGAGATGAAAACCTCAGCAGCCCGCGTTGCCCATGCCAAATTGATTTGGCGGGCCAGCAGCGGTTGTTCACCGACCTCGAGCAGGGCCTTGTCGCAGCCCATGCGCCTGGACTGACCTCCAGCGAGTATGACTGCGCCGTGACTCATGGCTGTCTCCTCATCTTCAAAGGTTCCTGGCGGGTCAGTAGACGTCCCGGTGGTAGCGATGCTGGTCTTTCATCGCGTGGACGTACTCCTCGGCTGCCTGGGCGGACATGCCGCCCTGCGTTTCAACGATCGATTGTAGCGCGGCGTGGACGTCCTTGGCCATGCGGTAGGCGTCGCCGCAGACGTAAAGGCTGGCGCCGTCTTCGAGCCAGCTCCAGAACAACGGTGCTTGTTCCAGCATTCTGTCCTGCACATAGATTTTGTCTTCTTGATCGCGCGAGAAAGCAGCGTCGAGCCGCGTCAGATGGCCATCCGCCCTCATGGCCTCAAGCTCCTCGCGATAAAGATAGTCAGTCGCCGCGCTTCGGTCGCCAAAGAAGAGCCAGTTGCGCCCCTTCGCGCCTAAAACACGGCGCTCATGCAGGAAACCTCGGAAAGGCGCAATGCCTGTGCCCGGTCCAATCATAATGATCGGTCTATCGGAGTCTTGCGGCAGCTTGAACTTCTTGTTGGGCTGGATGTAGATCGGCAGGCGATCGGAGAGTGTGGAGCGATCGGCAAAAAAAGTGGAGCAAACGCCGCCGCGTTCGCGATTGTGCGATGTGTAGCGGACGACGGCTACTGTGGTGTGGATCTGGCCCCGGTGAGCCAGAGGACTCGATGAGATGGAATAGAGCCTTGGCGTGAGCTTTGGCAACATCGCCACGAGGTCCAGCGGTTCTTCGATGACGCCCGAATACTCGACCAGCAGGTCGATGAGACCGCGGCCATAGATGTATCGCTGCAGTTCTTCCTGCTGCTCAGGAACAAGCAGATCGAGAAGCTTCGCGCATTGTCCCTTCGCGGCGTATTCCTTCACGATCTTGCGGTTCAGAAGCGTGATTTGGAGATGGTGAGTCAACGCATCATGCAGCGTCGTCTTGCCCGTTTTCCCGCACGGCACCTGCTCATTACCGTTGAACCGCAGGGCTTGCAGAATTTCAGCAACCAGATTGAGATCGTTCTGGGGAATAACGCCGCATGCATCGCCTGCTTCGTAGTGAAGGCCCGTTCCTTCAATCGAAAACGCCAGATGGAGAGTCGATTTGCTTGAGTCCTTGCTGGTGAGGTCCTTTTTGTCGACCAATGGCGCCAGCAGCGGGTTGTCACGGGAGAAACTTGCCGCCGGCGCCCGCGTTGCCGATGAAACCGTCCGTGCTTCGCCAGGCGGCGTTTTTCCGTTGCTGCCTGCAGTGGGAGATGCAGTCTTGTGTCCGGCGGCAACATCATTCAGGCGGGCAATCGCGGCAGACTTCCACCGCGCAAATGGCTCGCCCACTTCCACATCGGAATCCACGCGGTCGCAGAGCGGGTTTGCCCCCAGCGCAATGAGTTTCGCATCCAGATCCGCTCCGAATTTGCAGAAGTGCTCGTAGTGTGTGTCCCCCAGCGCCAGGACCGCGTAAGAGAGGCCTTCGAAGCGAGGAAAGTGTTCCAAACAGAGTTGCTCATAGAACGGTTGAACGCCGTCCGGCGCGTCCCCGTCTCCATAGGTGCTGGCAAGAATCAGTGCGTACTTCTCCGCGGCCAACGCTGCTGAAGTGTAGCCCACCAAGGTCGAGACGGCAGGCGCATGGCCGTGGGCTTTCAGCTCTTTGGCCAATTTGCGCGCGAGCCCTTCGGCGGTGCCAGACTGCGACGCATACAGAACGGCAATGCGGAGCGAGGGTCTTGGCGACTCGATTGCGGGTTGGGGTGACGATGAGAAAATTCCCGCAAGCAGTCCATTGAGCCAAGCGCGTTGCTCAGCCGTGAACGGGGCATTTTCCGGCATGAAGGGAACGACTTCGACCATGGCTACACACGCTCCATTACTTCG
>JBATYG010000226.1:0-4345 GCA_049673945.1 Occallatibacter sp. | reverse complement strand
GAGCAGCACCGCGACAACGGCGATCGCGACAGAGATCAGGATGCGAGTCGGGCCGCCGCCCGCGATCAGCACCGCAGTCAGCGGCAGGTACACCGCCATCACCAGGTCCTCGATCACCAGGATCGACAGGATCACCGGCGTCTCCGGGCATTGCGACCGGCTCAGGTCCGAGATCACCTTGGCCACAATTCCCGACGACGAAATGTACGTGACGCCGCCGAGCAGAACCGCGGGCATCGGCTTCCATCCCAGCAGCAAACCCGCCGCCAGGCCCGGAGGAAAATTCAGGAAGAAGTCGATCACTCCACCCGATGCGCCTGCTGCAAGGTTGTTCTTCAACTGTTCGCCCGAGTACTCGAGTCCCAGCATGAAGAGCAGCAGCAGCACTCCGATCTCGGAGCCGATCTCGATGAATTCCTTGGAGACATTCAGCGGCAACAGACCGCCGTTGCCCAGCGCCAGACCGGCCAGCAAGTACAGCGGGATTGCCGAAAAGCTCCATCGACTCGAAAGCCGGGCCAGAACCGCCAGGCCCAGCGTCGCTCCGCCGAGTTCGATAAATACCTGTGTCAGATCGTGCGTGGGCTGGCTCAGCGGTGGCTCCTCGCTGCTCAATTGATTGTCGATTATTGCAGCACAGCCCGCTTCACGCGATTCCCTGCTCTTCGAGCCAGCCGCGCAGAAGACTCGCTACCTTGTCCGGCTGCTCATAGGCTGCAAAGTGGCCGGCATCCGCCATCACGTGATACGCGCATCCGCCGGGCGCTTGGCGAAACGCCTCCATCTCCGCGGCCGTTACTGCCTTGTCTTCTCCGCCTGCAATGGCGAGCACCGGCACGTCAATCGTGCTTACCGTCGGCAGTGAATCCGGCCGCGTCGCCAGCCCCGCCTGCACCGCCACCAGCGCTTCGGCGCTCAGCGTCATGCGTGCGCGCAACTCCTTCACGATCTCGGGACTCTTTGTGCGCGCCGTCTCACCGATCAGCGCCTGTGCCATCCCGTCGAAGAGCGCGTCTAACTTGCCGGCGCGGGCCTGCGCAATCGTCTCCGCACGCTTCACAAGGTTGGTTTCCGCATCCGGTTGCGGCTTCGATGCCACAAAAGCCAGGCTTCGCATGCGCTGCGGCGCCTGCCTCCACAACTCAAGCAGTACGTATCCGCCGATCGAGCAACCCACAAACGCAGCCTTCTGTACGGAGCACGCGTCCATCAGCGCCAGCACATCGCGCGCATACTGCTCAATGCTCAGAACAGCGGCATCGGGCACGCGCGCGAACGCGCCAACGGGCAAACCTTCGCCCAGCTCTGATGCGCCATGACCCCGCAGATCGGGCACAATCGCGCGCACGCCCCGCAGCCGCTCAATCAACGGCCGCCAATAGTCATGATCGAGAGGCGTGGGATGCAGAAAAACCACCGGCTCGCCGCTGCCCGCATCGTTATAGCTCAGCCTCGCGCTGCCCGATTCATAACCTCTGCTCATACGGTGGGAGGATACGCTCCGGGCGCCGGCAACGGCTCCTCGGGAATCCCGATCCATCCCGCCAGATACGCCACTGCCACCAGGCCGCCCGAGCAGAACAAACCCACTACCGCAAGAGTCCGCACCACTGAGACGTCCCAGCCATTCGCCTGCGCCAACCCCATGCAGACACCGGCCACGACGCGACCCACGATGGGCCGCATCAGCGGTCTGCCCGGCATCGCTGCCGGCGCAACCGTCGACCCGCAGTTTGAACAGAAACGCGCTCCCATCGGCAACGCCGCCCCGCATCGGTGACAGAAGAACCCCAAGACATCCTCCTCGCTGATCTTCCAGCTTCAGACTGAATTACGAAGCTGCGCTCCGCATTGTTCCCCAGGCCATTCCCCACCGGGCAGCCGTCACACACCCCGGTACGGGCTCTCCAGGTATTTTCGCGCCGTATCTGCCCGTGACGTCTCCGGTCCGGCCGCAATCGCCGCCTGGTAATTCTTTACCGCCTGCGCGCGTTCGCCGTTCAGGTCGCGGCATTGCCCCGCCGCCAGAAACGATCGTATCCTAAGCTCCCTGCCCACATTCGGCGTCTCCGCCGCCTGCTCATACGCGCTCGCCGCATCCGCGTAACGCCTTTGTCCGCGCAAGGCGTCTGCCATGCCAAAATACGTCAGCTCGAGCCGCGCCTGGGGAAAATACCCCGGCTTTGCCGCATCCGCCAGGATCGCCTTGTAGGCATCGACCGCGACCATGCCTTCGCCCGCATCCTTCTGCAGGTTCGCCTCCTCAAGGCGGAAGAGATAGTTCCGCGGATGCTGCGCCTTCAATCCGCGAATTACCTGTATTGCTTCCTCGTATCGGCCCTCGCGCCGCAGAAACAGCGCAATCACGGTTCGCGATTCAACGCTCGTAATCACCGCGCGATTTCCGGCGTCGTAGAGCATCGCCAGCCCCTTGCTCTTCGAGCCCGTCACACCGGTAAATCCGATCAGAAACTTGAATGGCCACGGCAGCGCGCCCACCACGTACTGATAAACGCCCACCACCAGCTTCGCGTCCACATAATTCGGATCGAGTTCCAGCACCCGCTCCTCATCATCCTTGGCCTTGGTGGCCAACCGAAAGCCGCTCGCAAAGCTGCGCTCGGCCATCGCCATGTAAGCGCAGCGCAGCGCGCGCGCCCAGCCACGTGCGAAGAGCGCGTCCACGTCATTCGCGTTTCGATTGATGCGCCCATCCGCCTCGCTCACGGCCTCATCGGCCAACGCAAAGATCCTGTCCCGCTCCTTCGGATCTTCGTCCGTCGCGTGGTGCCCGGTGAGGAATCCGTCATTGGCATAAAACGTCGTGTCCAGCAGATCCAGCCGGTAGAGCTCCTGAATCACTACCGCATTCAGCAGCAGGACCGTCGCCTGCGGGTCCCCGGGATGCTCCTTGTGAACCTGCTCGAAGCGCGCCTCCGCTGCGGGAAAGTCCAGTTCATAGAAATGCACGTAGGCTTCGCGAACCAGCGGATCGCGATTCAATGGGTTGGTGCGAACCTCGCCCGCCCATCCGGCAACGGCACACGCCAGCACCACCACGAGCAGCCCCGCCGCACTCGTTCCCCAACTCCTCCCGCTGCCTGCTGCCTTCAAACCCGTCTCTCCTCCACGCTTATGGACCAATACGCCAAAGCGGATTGCGCGCCCTTCCCGTTTCGGGAACGCAACCCAGCTTTACTAATTCTCACACCTCGCAAAAGGAAAGCCCGCAGCCTTTCACGTTATGCACAGTAAGAAGCTTTATGGGCCAACTGCGTCCGCTCCCTCGCGTCCGCAGGGCCGTTTTTCAGTTAACCGGCCAACAGAAGGGGAAACAGAATGAACCGGAAAGATGTATTGCGGCTTCTCATCAACCAGGCGCAGTCCAATGGGTTTGAGTTTCGCCGCTGGTTCCAGAAAAATATTGAGACGGCATGGCCCGGCACCAAACAGGCCATCGCCACCCTGGCCGCTGAAGGCCGCTACTTTGCCTTGGTTTTCTCGCACGATTTCGTGCAGTTCCACTGGAGGACCGGAGCGCGCATAAGCTTCAGCGTTCCCTCCATCACCTATCCGCGCGTCAACAGCAAGGGTGAGGTCGTCCTCGTCACCCGCAAGCCTTTTACGCGCCGCACCATCAAGCCCGACGTTTGGAAATACCACCTTCGCCAGATGGCCTCCAGCGACGATCCTCTTGCCTACCTCTGCCGCTTCCTCCCCGCGAAGGACCAGCCTTCTATGCACGCAAGCGTTGCCTCCCGGGAGACAACCTAAGCCGCACAGCCGGCTCAGCGAATCGTTCATCGATTAGCATTGGAGCATGGCAACCACTTCAGGGCCGGCGCCTTCCCCCGCCTCGGCCAGCATCAATTCGCTTTTCGAGGCACGCAAGCGCCTTATCGTCGCGCTCGACGTTCCCGGCGCCGCGGCGGCGACGGAACTGGTCGCCCGTCTTGAAGGAACCTGCGGCTGGTTCAAGGTCGGCCTCGAGCTCTTCGTCTCCGGCGGGCCAGCCGTTATCGAGCCCCTGCTTGCCCAGGGCCACTCGGTCTTTCTCGACCTCAAGCTGCACGACATTCCCAACACCGTCGCCGGAGCCGTCCGCTCCGCGAGTTCGCTCGGAGTCCGCATGCTCACCATCCATGCCCTCGGCGGACCGGCCATGCTCGCTGCCGCGCGCGCCGCGCTCGATGGTGTCGCCAACCCGCCCCAGCTTCGTGCCGTGACTGTGCTCACCAGCATGGACAAGGCCCAGCTCACCGCCGTTGACCTCCATCGCGAGCCGGCCGAGCAAGTCGAACTGCTCGCCGGCATGGGCCTCGCGGCCGGCATCCGCGGGTTTGTC
>JBATYG010000225.1:0-4507 GCA_049673945.1 Occallatibacter sp. | reverse complement strand
CAACTCGATAGTGCACTACAACCGTCGTGCTGTTTTTCGAAGGTGGCCCATCGACTGCCGTTACCGCAATCCCGTTTTCTCGCTGAAATTTGCCGCTGAGAAGAGCCTCACAAACCTGCCTTGTGTGATTCCTCGGAAAGCCTTGAGCCTCCAGCTCGCGCTGCACTGGCTTCACTGCGATCAGAAACTCCCGTTTCCCGGCTCTGACGGCCGGTCCAACATAGCTCTCTTTTGCATGGTCGCGAATTTGATCGCTCAAGCCGAAGTTCATTTGACAACCCCCTTTGAAGCTCCAGATTCATTGTAAGACAGTTTGTCAAAAAAAACAACAAACAGTCTGTTTAGCACAGGTAGGTCGTCCTCTTCCGCCCCGCAGTGTATCCTCATCCCTGAATGAAACGGGTCATAACCGCTCTCGTCCTCGCCCCTCTGGTCATCGCGCTCGTGCTTTTCGGGCCGAAGTGGCTGATCACTCTCGCGGTCGCTGCCGTCGCTCTGCTCGCCGGTTGGGAATTCATCGGGCTCGCCGAGCATAGCGGCGCAAAACCGCCTCGGATCCCCATCATGGTCGCGCTCGCTGCCCTTTTTGCCGGCAACTTCCAGTGGCCCGATCAAACCCTCATCCTGTTCAGCGTCCTATGCCTCGGCCTGCTTACCTGGTGCACGTTCGGTTCGCCCATCCAGCGCGTCCTGCTCGACGCCGTCTCCTCCGTCTTCACCCTGGCCTACATCGGCCTTACGCTGCTCGCCATTCCCACCCTGCGCGAAATGACCAACGGCGCCACGCTCGTCATTTTTCTGCTCTTCGTTGTCTGGTCCGGCGATATCGCGGCGCTCTACACGGGCCGCATGCTCGGCAGGCGCAAGCTCGCTCCCCGCATCAGCCCCAATAAAACCTGGGAAGGCTCCATCGGTTCCATCTTTGGCAGTCTCCTTGTCACTGGACTCCTCTTCTGGATTGCCGCGCAGCTTGCCCAGTGGAACTTCGCAACCCTCTCCTTTGCCGACGAGGTCTGGTGGTACTGGCTCGTCATGGCCGTCGTCGTCAACGTCGCCGCGCAGCTTGGCGATCTCACCGAATCCGGGCTCAAGCGCTCCGCAGGCGTCAAGGATTCCGGCAGCTTGCTGCCCGGTCACGGCGGCGTCCTCGACCGCATCGACGCCTTGCTGCTGGCCGCTCCGGCGCTATGGTACGCTCAGGTTATTCGCTAGGGGTATCGCCTTCCCTGGCCATCTCGCAGGTTCCAAGACCCTTTGAAGCGACTCGCCATTCTCGGTTCCACCGGCTCCATCGGCAAAAGCACACTCTCCATCGTTGAGCAGTTCCCCGACCGCTACAGCGTTGCCACGCTCGCCGCCGGCCGCAATCTCGACGAGGCCTTCGCGCAGACCATCCGCTGGCGCCCGAAGATTGTCTCCCTCGCTACTGCAGAACTCGCCGCCGAGTTTGCTCGGCGCCTTCGCGATGCCGGCATTACCGGCGTTGACGTGGTTCATGGTTCCGCCGGCGCCGTCGCCTGTGCCACATCGCCCGACACCGACTTCGTGGTCTCTGCCATCGTCGGCGTCGCCGGTCTCGAAGCAACCCACGCCGCCATCCTCGCCGGCAAGCCCGTCGGTCTTGCCAACAAGGAGTGCATGGTGGCCGCCGGCGAAATCCTCACCGCCGCCGCCCGCGAGCGCAACGTGCCCATCCTGCCCATCGACAGCGAACACAACGCTGTCCACCAGTGCATGCGCGTCGGTGCTCATTCCGAAGTCAAAGCCATCTGGCTCACCGCATCCGGCGGGCCCTTCCGGCGTCTGCCACTCGAACAATTCGCGTCCATCACGCCCGAGCAGGCCCTCAAACATCCCACCTGGGTCATGGGCCGCCGCATCACCATCGACTCGGCCACCATGCTCAACAAGGGCCTGGAAATCATCGAGGCCTGCCGCCTCTTCAGCGTTCCGCCGAGCCAGGTCCGCGTCACCGTGCATCCGCAATCCACCGTTCACTCGCTCGTCGAATACGTCGATGGTTCGATCCTCGCGCAGATCTCCGTTACTGACATGCGGCTGCCCATCCTCTACGCTCTCGCCTGGCCCGAACGGCCCGCTTCGTCTCTCACCTTCGACCTCGCCGCGCTCAATCGGCTCGACTTTGAACAGCCTGATTTCGAACGCTTTCCCTGCCTGCGCCTGGCATATGAGGCGGCTGAAAAAGGTGGCGCCCACTGCATCGCTCTTAACGCCGCGGACGAGGTCGCCGTCGAGGCATTTCTCGACCGCAAAATCCCATTCAATGGAATCCCGCGTACAATTGAAAGAGTGCTTGCATCGACGCCCGAAGCGCATCCAACCACGATCGCCGATGTGCTTGCCGCCGATCGTGACGCGCGTGCAACGGCTCGGCAACTGGTAGCGACCGAAGGTACTTCCGTGTCGGCCAGAGTGCACGCCTGAGGATTTAGCTTCCATCTATGCATGACTTTCTCGTTTCTGCTGCCGCTTTCCTTGTCCTGATCGGAATCATGGTGGTGGTCCACGAGTTTGGCCACTTCGCGGTAGCCAAACTCTGCGGTGTCCGCGTCGAGGCCTTCTCCATCGGCTTCGGCCCGCGGCTCTTCGGCATCAGGCACGGCGACACGGACTACAAAGTCTGCCTGCTGCCCCTTGGCGGCTACGTCAAAATGACCGGCGAGACGCCGGAACAGAACCTCGAAACCCCAGGAACGCCCGGCGCGAGGCAGATGCTGGAAGCTGGCGCCAATATGCGCCAGGTCAGCGGCGTCTCCGACGACCCCGGCTCGTTCACCAACCATCCCCGCTGGCAGCGCATGCTCATAGGCGTCGCCGGGCCGGTTGCGAACTTTCTCCTCGCCTTCGTCCTCATGGTTTTCTACTTCGGCGTGATCAACGAGATCCCCGACATCCGCATCTCCGCCCTCGAGTGGGTCACGCCCGGCTCCGTCGCCGACCAGGCCGGCCTCAAGCCCGGCGATGTCTTCCGCCGCTTCGGTTCCGTCGAAAACCCGGATCTTTCGACCCTTGTCGATACCATTCGCAAGAGCCCCGACCAGACGCTGCCCGTCACCGTCGAGCGCAGCGGGCAGCTCGTGCCGCTTTCGCTGCATCTGCCCGACAAGACCGACAGCAGCACCTTTGAGCTCAGCCAGATGGGCGTCTTCCTCGCCTTCACCCACGGTCCCATCGGCGTCGATCAGACCCAGTCTGATGAGCCGGCCGAGCGCGCCGGCCTCCGTGCGGGTGATCAGATTGTTGCTGTAGATGGCCACGCCTTTCACACCACTGAGCCGCTCCTCGACTATCTGCAGATGGGCAAAGGCACGCCGGTCACGCTCACTGTCAGGCGCAATGGCGTCATCGTTCCTCCCATCGTCGTTACGCCCTCACAGCAGGATTCGCAGTGGCGGCTTGGCTTCATGGCCGAACCCCCCGCCGAGCCGCCCATGCGCCGCCAGCCGCTCACCTTTGGCGCAGCCGTCGGCGAGGCGCGTGATTTCTGCGCGCAGAATTCGCTGCTCATCGTCGACGTCCTGCATAAGCTCTTCACGCGCCAGGCATCCGTCAAGGAACTCGCCGGCCCCGTAGGCATTGCCCACGCCGCCGGCCAGGCAGCCGAAACCAAATACTGGGCGCCGAAATTCGGCCTTGCCGCCGGCATCAGCCTCAACCTCGGCATCCTCAATCTGCTGCCGTTTCCGATCCTCGATGGAGGTCTGATTCTGCTGCTTCTCATCGAAAGCGCGCTGCGCCACGACATCAGCATCGTGATCAAGGAACGCATCTACCAGGCAGCCTTCGTCGTGCTCGTCATGTTCTTCGTCTACGTCAGCTTCAACGACGTGGCCAAGCTTTCCGTCTTCAGCCATTTCAAACCATAGGCAAGCGAGAAGCTGAACGATGCCAGTCACGACAACCGTGCGGGTACGCTACGCCGAAACTGATCAGATGGGCATTGTCTACTATGCCAACTATCTGGTCTGGTTCGAAATCGGCCGTGTCGAGCTCCTGCGCTCCCTCGGCCTCGCCTACAGCCAGCTTGAAAAGGAGCACGAGTGCATCCTGCCCGTCGTTGAGGCAAGCTGCCGCTACCGCTCTCCCGCGCGCTACGACGACGAAATCCTCATCGAGACGCGTCCCGCCCTGCTGCGCGGATCGGTGCTCAAGTTCGCCTACCGCATCCTGCGCAAGGCCGCGAACGCAGCCGATGCAACGCTCCTCGCCGAAGGCGAAACCGTGCACGTTGTCTGCGATGACCAGCTCAACAGGAAGCCTCTCCCCGAGCACTATGCCGCGGCTCTCCGCGCCCTCATGAGCGTGGCATAAAGAGATGTTCTACAATCGGGCCCAGCCTTAGAGATCAACCGTCGGGTGTGAGGAATGCAACAAATCGAAGGAACCGTAGTGGCAGATGGACAGCGATTCTACAATGAGTCGCTCACCATCGACCGTCACCCTGACGAGTGTCCAGTTTGTCACCGGTCGATCGCGGTTCAATTGG
>JBATYG010000224.1:0-3693 GCA_049673945.1 Occallatibacter sp. | reverse complement strand
GGCATCGAATGGCCGGGAAATCCACAGATTGAAGGAGCGCAAACGATATTCGCCGCGACAGATGCCTATTATTCGGCTCCCGCTCTACTTCCGGTTGTTATTCTGATTTTAATGGCCCTCATTGTCCCCCCTCTACCAGGCCGAAGACCGCAGAAATCTTCACGGGTTCTTTATGCGAAAGAATCTAAAATGACAACGAAAACCATCGTCTTTTTTGGGTGAAGAAGGAGACTAATGTCGACAGAGTACCGGAATTTTCTCGCGCTCCCTTATGAAGAGCTTGAAACATTGAATCTGGAAGCTAAGGCTGACCGGCTGAACAGGTTGCCGATGGACAAAATCCGCGAGAAGCGGATCAAATATCTGACCGATGAGAAGCGCATCAAAGCCGTGACTGTGCTCTTCAGTGATCTGGAAGGCCGCCTTCACCTGCTGGATTACGACAAGAAGTTCCTGCTCGGCTCCTATGAGAATCTGACCTTTGACGGATCGTCGATTCGTGGATTTACGGCGCAGAAGGAGAGCGATCTGCGGCTCGGCATCGACTGGGCCGCGTTTTACTGGGTGCCCGCCGATGTGTTCGGCAATGGCAAGGTGCTTGTTTTCGGCACGGTGATCGACAAGGACGGAACGCCGTACTCCGGCGATCTGCGCGGCGTTTTAAAGAACTACGCCGACAGCCTGTACGAGGAGAAGGGCTACACGCTGAACGCCGCCAATGAGATTGAGGGCTTTCTCTTCGCGGGGCGTGACGCGGAAAAGAAGTATCACGAGACGGGCAAGTTTGAGTTCATCAACACGGGTGGCTACTACCATGTGCTGCCGCTCGACCCTCTACGCCAATTCATCGACACGGCGGCCGAGGTTCAGCGCGCGATGGGCTTCCAGAACGAGAAGGATCACCCGGAGGTGGCTCCGAGCCAGTTCGAAATCAACTACGGCTACGGAGAAGTGGTTGCCGCGGCCGACCAGATCCAGCTCTACAAGCTGCTGTGCCGCCAGATCGCAAACAACCTGAACTACACGGCAAGCTTTCTGCCCAAGCCCGTGGTGGGCGTCAACGGCAGCGGCATGCACACCAATGTCTCGATCTCCAAGGGCAAGACGAACCTTTTCTGGGATGAAAAAGGACAGGAGAAGCTGTCGTCGTTCGGCTGGGATTTCATTGACCGCCTCCTGAGCCACGCGCTTGACATCTGCCTGGTGCTGAACCCGAGCGTCAACGCCTATCGCCGGCTTGATCCGCACTTTGAAGCACCGAACCAGATCAAGGCTTCGGCCACCGACCGTGGGTCGATGATCCGGGTTCCGATCGGCAACTCGCGTTCAATGCGCGTTGAGGTGCGATCTGTCGCTCCGGATGCGAATCCCTACCTCACGCTCTACTCGATCTTCAGGACAGGTGTGGATGGAACCAAGGCGCAGATCGACAACCTTCGCCAGGCGCAGCGTTATCTGCCCGACCACATTCAGGAGGCCATCAAGGAGTTCAGGTCTTCCAGCTGGATTGGAACCATGCTTGGGGAGGACGTCAAAGGCCGGTTTGCCGACCTGAAGCAGGCCGCCGCCGACCGCTCTCCGCGGGATCTTGGCACGTTCGTGAAGGGTTCAGAGGTTCAGTATCACCACGAGGTCTACAACCAGTCGCTCTGGAACGTCTTTTAGGGGCGGGCGGCGCAGACTCGAGCCGCCACCAGGAACAGAAAGGCGCTGTCCAATCGACAGCGCCTTTCAATTTGCAGCAGTAAATTGTCTTGGTGAGGCTATTTCGCATTCGGCAGGAAATAGGCCTCAACGGCGCGCATGAGGGTCTCCTGGTCGAGGTATGGCTTGCGGCCTTCGTACTTCGCCGCCCAGCATATCTGATTGACAAGATCGCGGGGATAGCAGGCGCGCAGCTCCAGGTGAAAAGTGCTGCGGATCACCGTAATGAGCTCGTTGAGGATGGCCGGAGGGGCCTCAATATCGTGTGCCTGCGCGACGCGGCGGAAGATTTCGCAGAACTGCTCATTGGTGATTGTCCCCAGGCTGATCTTGGTCTGAATCCTGCGCAGGAATGCGGGATCCATCAGATCAGCGGGATCGAGGTTGGAGGCAAAGACCACCAGCATCTCGAAGGGGATTTCAATTTTTCGGCCGCCGGCCAGAGTAAGAAATTCAATTCTGCGATCGAGAGGAACCACCCATCGGTTCAGAAGCTCATCGGGCCGGATGCGCTGACGGCCGAGATCGTCGATGATGAGAACACCGTTGTTGGCCTTCATCTGCATGGGGCCGACGTAGTACTTGGTGATGGGGTTGAACTGCAGATCGAGCATCTCGACGGTCAGTTCCCCGCCGACCATGACGGTGGGACGCTGACAACGCACCCAGCGCAGATCGCGATCTTCGGGCTCCGAATCCGGCGTGCGGCGGTGAATCGCGGGGTCGTAAACGGTGATGATCTGGCCGTCGACCTCAATGGCGTAAGGAAGCCAGACAGAGTCCTCGGCGAGAACGCGCGAAAGCGTCTCCGCCACGGCAGTTTTTCCCACTCCCGGCGGCCCGTAAAGGAAAATGGCCGCGCCGGAGTTGAGCGCGGTTCCGAACTGAGCGAGGGTCTTGCTGTCAATGACGAGATGGGAGAAGGCACGCTCGATCTGCGGCGGCCTCACCGTCACATCGCGCACGCTCTGCTTGCGCACCTGATCGACGTAACTGGCCAGCGAGACGGGGGCCGGGCCGGCATACTGGCTTTGCATCAGCAGTTCGACGGCGCGGGCTCTGCCCTGCGACGTGATGGCAAGGTACGGAATGTTGCTGACCATTCCCGTTACTTCACAAAGCAGCTTTACCCGCAGCCGGCTGAAGAGCTCGCTGGCCACGTCGAAACTGAGACGCGTGTGTTCGGCAAGGTCAAGGACAGAAAAAGGGCCTGAAATGTAGAGATTTTTGAGAGCAATATCTTCGAGGATGGCCTCGCGTACGCCGACATCGGAGACGGATAAGGGACGATTTTCCGGCGCTGATATGTATTCAAACTTGAGCAGATCTCGCATTCGTTTGACGCTTCCATTTCAAAAACAGAGGAGTAATTGCCACTATATCGCGCGGGCGCGGAGGGACGTCAAACTTTGCAAATCTACAGCGCGAAACTGTTGGGTCGCGGCTTGATGGCGGCATCCTGATAGAACAGCGGCTCAGTTTCGAGCGAAGACGTAGAAATCTGCACGCGAGGTGTTAGCCGAATTGCGAGGGTCGAAGGGGTAGATGTTTTGCTGAACAGAGTAGAGGCGCCACTGGCTCAGATTGGCTTCAACCCATCGCGTGAACTGCCGGTGACGCACATGCGAACCATCCCATTTTTCGTCCACATTGCTGGAATAGATGATCACAAACTTCTCTGCGGCTGCAAAGAGACGTCTCATATAGGCGTCAAATACCGAGTCCTCGATCAGGTGATAGACGACGTCGAGCGAAAGGGTCAGCTCTGTCTTCGCTTCGAGCGAGAGAGCGTCGAGAAGAACGAAGTGCCTGGTTGAATCGCCGGCGAAGGCGCTGCGGCAATTCTCGATGGTGGTATTCGATATATCGACGCCGGTGTAGTGAGGATACCGGGCAAGCCGAAGCTGAGCTCCGTCGCCGCAGCCGAATTCGATGATGGTGGTGATCTGATGTTCTTCAACAAAGCTGTTGAGGAAGTCTGCTTTGAAT
>JBATYG010000223.1:0-10541 GCA_049673945.1 Occallatibacter sp. | reverse complement strand
GGTTGTGACATTAGATCAGGCGTACGCAATCTGCCGGGAGATAGCCAAGCGCGAAGCAAAGAACTTTTACTATGCCTTCGTCGCCCTGCCCGCAGCGCGGAAAAACGCCATCTGCGCTATCTACGCCTTCATGCGCAAGGCCGACGACCTCGCCGACGACGAAACCCTGCCCCAGGACGAACGCCGGCGGCAACTCGATGCATGGCTTGCAGCCTGGCGTCAGGCCAGCACTAGCAGCGCAACCAGCGATCCGGTCTTTATCGCAACGCGCGATGCTACTGAGCGCTTCGATATTCCGCTCAGCCTGCTCGATGAGCTCGTTGCGGGCACCACGATGGATCTCGCACCGCGGGCCACCGACACACCTGACACCTACCAGACCTTTTCCGACCTCTACCGATACTGCTATCTGGTGGCATCGGTTGTCGGCCTGGTCTGCATCCGCATCTTTGGATACACCGATCCGAAGGCCGAAAAATACGCAGAAGAAACCGGTGTCGCCTTTCAGCTCACCAACATCCTGCGCGACGTTGCTGAAGATGCCGGGCGCAATCGTGTCTATCTGCCTCTCGATGACCTAGCCGCGCACGGTGTCTCGCTCGGCGCTCTGCTGCGCCGGCCCGCGGGTCAGCCTCCCACAGACCGCGAGCGTACGCTTCTCGCTGCAATAGGCAACCGCGCCGAGGTGTACTATCAATCCGCAACATCGCTGCTGCCCCTCATCGACAAAGAGAGCCGCCCCGCCCTCTGGGTGCTCGTCGCGATCTACCATCAGTTGCTGCGGCGCATCGAGCGCAACAACTATGACGTCTTTACATCGCGGGTCAGCGTGCCCATGCTGCAGAAGCTCTCCATCCTCTCTATAGGGATGCTGAGGGTCGTCTGGGCGCGGGTTATGAACTAGCACAGGAAGGTAGACGGTTTGGAAGCCGAACGGAACAGCACGGTCACGATCATCGGCGGCGGCGTTGCCGGCATGAGTGCTGCCTGCGCGTTGGCCGATGGCGGCTTTCGTGTCCAGCTTATCGAGCGCCGCGGCTATCTCGGTGGCCGTGCAAGCTCCTACCTCCATCCCGGCGTAAACGAAATCATCGATAACTGCCAGCACGTTCTCTTCGGCTGCTGCACCAATCTCATCGCTTTCTACCGGCGTACCGGTGTCTACGATCAGATTCACTGGACCAGCGAGATGACGATGATCGAGCCCGGCGGCCGCCGCTCGCTCCTCGGTCCATCGAACCTGCCCGCCCCTCTGCACGGACTGCCGAAACTGCTCAGTGCAAAAGCATTCAGCGCAGCGGACAAGATCGCTATCATGCGCGCCTTCCGGGCCATGATGCGCCCCATCGATTCGCATTCTACTGAGACTCTGGGCCAGTGGCTCAACCGTCATCACCAGACAAAGGGCGCCATCGAGCACTTCTGGCGTCTCGTCATCGCAAGCGCTCTCAACGCCGACCTCGATTGCATCGCCGTTCCCTACGCAGCCAAGGTGATTCGCGAGCTCTTCCTCAATTCCGCGCAAGCCGGCAGCATGGGCATGAGCCGCGTGCCACTGAGCCAGCTCTACCAGGGCGCCGCGGATTTTCTTGAGCAGCGCTGCAGCACTCTGCTGCTGGGCGCGCCGGCCGAAACGATTCGGCGCGACGAAAACACAGAGAAGTGGATCGTCGAGACGCGAAACGACAGCGTCAGCTCAGACTATCTCGTTCTCGCGCTTCCTTTCGAAGCGACTGCACAGGTCACTGCCATCATGCCCAGGGTTGATGGCACAGAGAAACTCGCCGCTCAGATCGAACGCCACGAGCACTGGCCCATCTGCAGCGTGCATCTCTGGTTCGATCGCGCAATCACTGGCCTCGATCACGCCGTCCTGCTCGACCGCGAAGCGCACTGGATGTACAACAAGACCCGCCTGCAGCCGTGGCGCGATCAGAACGGCTCCTACATCGAGCTCGTCGTGAGTGCGACGCGCAGCTTCGCCGCCATGGACCGCAACGACGCCATTGCTCTGGCGGTCAACGAGCTCACTGACTTCTTTCCCGCAGCCGCTTCCGCAAGGCTCATCAAAGCAGCGCTGATTAAGGAAGTGCGCGCGACCTTCGGTGTTTCTCCGGGAATCGATGCAGCACGTCCCGCTGCTGTCTCGCCTTGGCCACAGTGCTTTCTTGCCGGAGACTGGACCGCAACCGGATGGCCTTCGACGATGGAGAGCGCCGCACGTTCCGGTCATCTCGCCGCCGAGGCCGTCTGCCGCGCAGCAGGCGGGCAGAAGACCTTTCTGGTCCCCGATCTTCCTCCAAAAGGCTTCATGAAGTTTCTAGGAGCTAGGAGCTAGCGGCTGCTTTTCTCAGTGCGCCAGGAAGTAGACGCCAACGCAGACCAACACGGCGGCGGTCCAGCGGCGCCTGTCCACATTCTCTTTGAGAAAGATCTTCGCCGCGACGGCGTTGGTCACCAGCGTGAGAGATGCGGACGCAGGTGCGACCAGGCTCAGATCCAGGTAACTCAGCGCGAAGAGAAGCGCAAAGAACGCAAGCGCAAGAAACCCCACGCCCGCGAAGAACAACGGGCAGGTCACAACCGCGCGGATCGCGCCTTTCAGGCCGGAGTGCGCGCGAATCTCATCGAGATCGCCAATCGATTTCATCGCCGCGGCGGTCAGTACCTCGCCAGTCGTCGAGCTGAGAACAATCGCCGCGATCATTGCCGCAGCGGCCCACGGACCTGGCGCAGAAACAGGGAAGTGTGCCATTAATACTGTTCTCCCCGCACCGCCCGCTCAGTCTCAGGCGCGGCAGGCGACTTCTCTGTAAGCGACGGCCCGTTGGCCACAAAACCCACGCCGAGCGTGATCAGGGCAATGCCGATCCAGCGCTGCACTGAGATCGGCTCATGCAGCCAGAAGCGCGAGAGAAGCGCAACGATCACATTGCCAAAGGCAGTTGCTGGCAGCACAAAGGTGAGGTCGGCCCACGAAAGCGCCGTCAGGTAGCTGGCAAAGAATCCGATCAGCAGCGCAATCCCCGTCGCAATCCACGGAGTGAAGACCGCCGCGATTAGCATTCCGGGGTGCGCGAGAGAAACCGCAGGCAGCTCGGTCATGCCACGCGAGAGGCACGTATCTCCCAGCGGCGCGCAGAGCGCAACCAGTCCGAGAATCAGATATTGCCGCGCTGTTAACGTGTGTTGCGCCATTACCCGTCACAAGAGAATGAGGGCGGACTCTTCGCGAGCGCCGCCCTCGTTGATCGCTTCAAATTGCCTTATGCGTCCGCGCCCACTGGAGCGGGGGGCTCCGCGCCACGCTGGCTTCGAGCCGCCTTCACCATCTTGTTCCGTTGCGAGCGAAGCTTCAGGAAAGCTTTGGCCTCGACGTAGAGGCGCGGCACGTCGCGATTGATGACCGCTTTCCAGATCACGCGGAACGCCGCCTTCGGCCTGAAGTAGTACTCGTCGTAGAAGCGGTGCACCATCTCCAGCACGTAATCCACCGGCAGCCCGGGATATTCGATGTGCGCCATCTGGTGGCCGCCGCCGTCTTCCATCTTCTCGTTGGTGATGAAGCCGTTGGCCTTGGCGTACTCGTGAAACTCGGTGCCGGGATAGGCATGTGCAATCGACACCTGGATCGTTTCGACGTCGAGCGTTTTGGCGAAATTAATCGTGTTGCGGATCGATTCCTTCGTCTCGCCCGGCAATCCGAGAATGAAATCACCGTGGATGACGAGTCCCAGATCGTGGCAGTCTTTCGCGAAGGCGCGCGCCCGCTCAACCGTCGCACCCTTCTTGATGTTCTTGAGGATCTGCGGATCGCCCGACTCGAAGCCGACGATCAGCAGGCGGCAACCTGCGTCCTTCATTGCCTTCAGCGTTTCGCGATCGGTCGTCACGCGCGAGGTGCAGCTCCATGTCAGGCCGAGGGGCTTCAGCTTTTCACAAAGCTCGACAGTGCGCTGCTTCTGGATATTGAAGGTGTCATCGTCGAAGAAGAACTCCTTCACGTCAGGAAAGTTCTGCTTCGCCCACGCGAGCTCAGCCGCAACGTCATCGGTAGAGCGCTTGCGCCACGCGTGACCGCTCAACGTCTGCGGCCACAGGCAGAAGGTGCACTGCGCCGGGCAGCCGCGGGTCGAGTAGAGCGCGATATAGGGATGCAGCAGGAAGGGCACGTTGTAGCGCGTCACATCGAGATCACGCTTGTAGATCTTCGTAGCCCACGGCATCGCGTCCAGGTCTTCCACCTGCGGACGGTCGGGGTTGTGAACGATCTTGCCGTCCTTCTTGTAGCTGATGCCGAGAATCTCATTCAGCGGCTTGCCTTGGGCGAACTCGACAACGGAGTGGTCAAACTCGCGGCGGCAGATGAAGTCAAGTGCTTCGCACTCGTTCAGCGCGCGGTCCGGATCGGTGGTCACCGGGGGACCGACAAACGCAATCCGAATGGCCGGATTCGCAGCCTTGATCGTCTCCGCAAGGCGCTGATCGCCCTCCCAGCCCACGGTCGAGGTAAAGAGCACAAGGAACTCGTACTCCTTGCAGATATTGATTGTCTCCTTGGCCGACACGTGGTGCGGTGGCGCGTCCAGCAGCCGCGATCCTTCCAGCAGGCCGGCAGGGTAGGTGAGCCACACTGGGTACCAGTAGGACTCGATTTCGCGCGTGGCAGGCCAGCGCGAACTCGCGCCGCCATCAAAGTTCTCAAACGACGGCGGGTTCAGGAAGAGAGTCTTCAAGGGCATTGACATCTCCCCAATTTTATCATTCTTCGGCTTTTTCCCAGTATCTAAAGGGGTTACCGGTGAGCTTGTTTCAGCTCGTTCAACCAGTCACTCATATGGCCCAAAGCCCGCAGCAAACTCAGCCTCGCCTTGGCCAGATCAAGCCCCGCATCCAGGGCATCCTGCGCCTTCTGCGCCTCGTCGATCTGAGCGAGTTGTTCCGCCTTGGGCGGGAGTTGGGGCGTCGAGCCCCGGCCGGCTTCTGCGCCGTTGCCGAACTCAAGCTGCGCCCTGACTGACTTCAACTGGTTTGCGGCGATCTGCTGTTTGAGGCTCGCCACCTCGGCCCGGGCATCGAGTTCGCGCAGGTTTCCGTTCAAATCCGCGATCTGGATTTCGTTCTGTCGCTGCGCGTCCTCGGCTTCCACAGTCGCTCGAAGCGCATCGGCTGCCGATGCGCGCGCTTTGGCGCGCTGCACCATATCAAACAGCGGTACCTGGATCGAAAATCCGGAGCTGAAGTTGTTTGCCGGCAGCGGCCGCGCAAAAAATGAGTTAACGTCATTCAGCAGTGTCGTGTTCCGGTTGTACTGAACGCCCAGGCCCATTTGGGGCAGATAGTTAATTTCCTTATCGCCCTTGGCCTGCATCTGCTTTGAGCGCGCCAGCACCTGCGCCGACTGCACCCCGAAAGTTGCTACACCTGCGTCACCTGGCCGAATCGCCGGAATCTCCGGGATGCTCGCGTGGTCAGGCAGTATCGAGCCGTCCGGCAAGCCGGTGAGAACGGCAAGCTGCTTGGCAAGAGAGGCGGCCTGCGACTCAAGATGAATGCGCTTCAGCTTCACTTCGGCTGCCGTGAGCTGCGCCTGCAGCAGATCGTCCATCGAGTCCACGCCGGCCTCGGCTCGGTCCTGCTCGATCTTCACCAGGCGATCGGCCGAGCTCTGCTGGCCCTGCGCCGCTTCCAGCTCGCGGTTCACCGTGTCCAGCGCAATGTAGGCGGTCGAGGCATCCAGGGCCACCTGCTCGCGCGCATCCTTCATCCGGATCGACGCTGCCTGCTGGCCCAGGCGGGCCGCAGAGATGTACCGCATCTGCGCAACGCCAAACACCAGAGATTGAATCGAGACGGAATAAATCGAAGGAGGCTCTCCCGTGAATCCCACCTCAGGGAAGACGGGAAGGCCGGTGTCGAACTTCAGTGAAGGAATGATGCCATCCTTGCTCTCGGAGTATTCGGCATTCGCTTTGTTCAGGTCAGCCTGCGCGAGCCGCACCGACGTGCTGTTGCGCTGCGCCAGATCGACCACCGTTGCCAGGGAGACCTGCGCCGCCGCATCGGCAGCAGCAGATAGCAGCGCCGCACCCGCGATTGCGAGGAACAGGGATGCGCGTCTTTGAAATATCGTTCTCACGTCTCTGCGGATCTCACTTCACGTTCAAATCCAGGGCGGGCTTGTAATCATGCGCCAGCGCCAGCGCCTTCGCCCGCGCATCCTGGGCTCCTGCCTTATCGCCGAGCCGAACCCTGATCTGCGCCAGCCGGGTATATGCCACAAACGCCGGCGCCTCTTCGGTTAACTGCGAGCCTTCGAGGTACTCTTCCAACATCTTCGCAGACAGGCTCAGGTTTCGATTCGCCCTGCTCAGCACCGAGGCGCCGTTGAACAGGGCGACTCCGGCACGGTGGTCCCGTTGCACCGCCCTCAGGCCGCTGTCGATGGCCGCATCCAGGTCGGTCCATTGCTCGCGCCGCCGATAGTAGCTCGCAAGGGTCATCCACTGAAACGCCGGATGCTGGCTGGCCGAGAGCGCTTGCCTGAACGCCCGTTCAGCCGTCCCGTAATCTTTTTGCCCTTCGGCAATGCGGCCGCGCAGTTCATGGGCCCGCGCCTGGTCCACCGCATCCAGTCGCGTCGCTATCCGCGCCGCCTTATCGTTGCCGCCGCCCACTACGCTCGGAGCAGAGGCATAGAACTCGCCCAGATCGGCAAGGGCTGCGGCATTGCGTCCATCCAGCTCCACGGCGGTTTCAAACTCCGCGCAAACGCGCTTCGCCAGCGAAAATGCAGTCAGAAACGAGGCGCGCGAAGCCTTTTCGCCAAGAGCCCGGCCCAGCCACATGTGAGAGTCGGAGTTCTCGCTGCTTGCATTCACGGCAGTCTGGCACTCGTGTGCCGCCGCATCAAAATGCTCCAGCGCAAATTGCACCCGGCATTTCAGGTTGTGAACTTCCGCGGTCGCGGGCAGGGAATTGAGCAGGCTCTGTGCGCCATCCGCGTTGCCCGCCTCGAGCGCCGCGTTCGCCTTTGCCAGCGAGTCGTCAGCCCCCGCGCTCGCGCCCAGCGCAAGCGCGGCAGCCAGCAGGCCTGTCACGAGTAAAGAGCGTCTCACTGCACCTGCTCGATCGGAATACCCTCCTGCAAAGGCTGTCCGTTGGTTGTGCCCGTCGCCACAGTGTCGCCCTGCTCCAGGCCTGAAGTGATCGCCACCTGCGTCAGGTTGATCGTTCCCGTGGTCACAGGCATCCGCTTGAGCTGGTCGCCCAACACTTTGTAGACGTATGGCTTGCCGCCCTCGGAGTAGAGCGCCTCGCGCGGAATGCTCAGCACGTTCGCGTCGCTCGATGTAGTCACCGTAACGGTCACATTTGTCTGGGGCAGCAGACCCGTATTGTCGCCATCAATCGCAACCAGCACTTCACCCACCGTGCGGGTTCCATAGGTGATCACCGTGATGGGGACGCTCACGATGTGCCCGCGCCACAACTTGCCGGGCTGTGCGTCCCATTTGATCTCGATGGGCTGGCCTACGGCCAGGCGGCCAATCTCGGGCTCATCAAAGTACGCGCGTATCCGCTCGTGCTCGAGGTTCGCCATCTCGAGCAACAGCTTGCCCTGCTCGACAAATTCCGTTGGCCGCGCATCCAGCGTGTAGATGGTTCCGGCAATCGGCGCCCGTATCGTTGTCTGCGCCAGGACGTCGTGCGCGGCTGCGGCGCTGGCCTGCGCGTCTGCCACGGCCGCCCGTGCCCGCGCTAAATCTGCTGGAGAATACCGGCTCTTGAAACTCGTTTGAGCTGCGTTCAACGTTGCCTGTGCAGTCTCCAGTTGCTGGCGCGCCGAGGCCACTTCGCTCGCCGAGGCGGCTCCTGAAGCATTGAGCTTCACCAGCGCGTCCAGATTGCGCTGTGCCTGTTCGGCATCCAGCTTGCTTCGGGTAATGTCGGCCTGGCTGGCCTGGCGCTGTTCCAGTGTGCCGTTCTCGAGCTCCGCGTCCAGCGTGGCCTCCGCCGCCTTCACGCCGCTCTCGGCCGTTGCCACGCGTGCCCGTGCTTCCACGGCATCCAGTTCGATCAGCACCTTGCCCGCCGGGACGCTGTCGCCCTGCTTCACATAAGCGGCTTTTACGGTGGTCGCGAGCGGGCTGTGGGCTTCATAGCTCTGCACAGGCTCCACGCGGCCGTTCGTGCTTACGGTGCTTGAAAGAACCTCGCGGTCCGCACGGGCTACGCGGACTGGCAGCCGCTCGCGCGTCAACGCGCGGACAGAGAAAAACACCAGAACCAGCACGACTGCCAATCCCAGCCAAAGCCAGCGCCGGTCCAATTGCTTTCTTTCCTTCGCCATCCGGTCAACCTGAGTCAGTATATAAGACGCCTGATCGCTGTCAGCGAAGCGCCAAAATCGACCGAAGGCAAAAGGGCTGCGCGCTGCACTGGCCCGCGATGGCCCGTAGAATAACCTTATGGCATCGCAACCACGCTACACTGACGATCACGCGAAGGCCGGGCTGGACTTTGCCTTTCCTGAAATCGAGACCTGGCAAAATCAGTTTCCGGGCTACGAAATCATCATCGACGATCCCGAGCTAACGTCTGTCTGCCCCAAAACGGGCCTGCCTGACTTCGGGTCGCTCTCGATCCGATACATGCCGCGCCATCGCTGCCTCGAGCTGAAATCGCTCAAAGAGTATCTTTTCAGTTACCGCAACCTGGGCATTTTTCAGGAAAACATCGTCAACCGCGTGCTCGAAGATGTGGTGAAGGCCACCGATCCCGTCTGGGCCGTTATTCGCGGCGAGTTCCGCCCGCGCGGCGGCATCGCCACCACGGTCGAGGCGCGCTGGCCGCGGCCCGCGGAATAGGCGCCTCGTTCCAGCACGTTGTTTGCACTGCAAGGCCCTTCACAGTTCGCTTAAGGTGAGATCGATTGGCTGATACTGACCGTGCCTCGCAGCCTGGCTCTATTCCGGCTCTCGCAACCTTCCTGCTGCTGCTCGCGCTCAATCTGCTGAACTACATCGATCGCTACATCCTGCCCGGCGAAGTCTCGCTCATCCAGAAGGACTTCGGCCTCACTGACCAGCAAGTCGGCGCCCTCACCACCGCGCTCTTCTTCTGCTACATGATCGCCGCTCCGCTCACCGGCTGGCTCGGCGATCGCTATCCCCGCAAGCCGCTCATTGTCATCGGCGCGACGCTCTGGAGCATCGCGACCCTCGCTTCGGGCTGGGTGCACGGCTACACGACTCTCTACATTCGCCACGCTCTCGTTGGGGTAGGCGAGGCCACTTTCGGCATTTTTGCTCCAGCGGTGATCGCGGACTTCTACCCCGAACGCGAGCGCAATCGCGTGCTCTCCATCTTCTACATCGCTATTCCGGTTGGCGCCGCGATCGGATACCTCGCCGGAGGCCAGCTCGGTTCGCTGTGGGGCTGGCGTGCACCATTTCTCATCTGCGGAGTTCCCGGCCTCATCGTCGCAGCCCTCTATCTCTTTATTGGCCGCGAACCCCAGCGAGGAGCCTCAGACCACCTGCGGCCCACGGCAGACCGGTCCACCTTTACCGGTCTCTTTAGAAACAGCGCCTTTCTCGCCGGAACCTTCGGCCTCGCCACTCTAACCTTTGCCATGGGTGGAATCTCGGCGTGGATGCCCGAATTCCTCCGCCGCTCGGCGGGGTTCTCGGTCGCCTCGGCAAGCCAGGTCGTCGGCGCAATCACCGTCGTCACCGGCATCGCCGGCACGCTCATCGGCGGCTGGATCGCCCAGCGCTGGCTCCGCACGAATCATCGGGCCTTGTATTTGCTCTCGTTCTGGTCAGTCGCCCTTACTCTGCCCTGCGGCATCCTGCTCTTCTTTGGCCCTCGTACTTGGGTGGTGCCCGCGCTCTTCGCCGCGGAGTTCTTTCTCTTCATGAACACCGGGCCGCTCAACACTGCGATCGTGAATTCAGTCTCCGCGCAGGTGCGCGCAACCGCTGTTGGTCTCAATCTCTTCATCATTCACTGCTTCGGAGACACATTCTCGCCGCAGATCATAGGCGCCATCAGCGACCGGTCAAGCCTGCGCATCGGACTCGGCTCCACTTTGATCGCGCTGGTTGTTTCCTGCTGCATTCTCTGGGCAGGCGTTAAGGTCGCACCGCCGCTCGAAGAGCCGCCTGCGGAACCCGCATAAGGATGCGATAGAAGTGTCTATGTTATCAGTAATATAAATATGTAATCCGTATGTATTAGGTGAAGAAATATCTGGGGCCGGGACCGCTTGATCGCTTCAGCGCGTGCCGACCAGTTCTTCGCTCTGCGTCTTTTCGCCGTAGTGGCTCTGCACATAGTTGTCAAGGATCTGCTTGAACTCCGCCACAATGGTGTCGCCGCGCAGAGTCGTATAGAGCTTGCCATCCAGGTAAACCGGCGCCTTCGGCTCTTCAAACGTGCCCGGCAGGCTGATGCCGAGGTTGGCGTGCTTTGACTCGCCGGGGCCATTCACCACGCAGCCCATCACCGCGAGTTTCAACTCTTCCACGCCGGGA
>JBATYG010000222.1:0-8023 GCA_049673945.1 Occallatibacter sp. | reverse complement strand
GAGTAGAGCAGAACCGGCAAGCGGCGGGAGAATCAGCGAACTGACACGCTGCATCGGGCGGCGGCCCGCACCTCTGTCGCCGTGTGCCGGTATACTCGACAGTCGGGCGTGGTGGGTGGTTGCCGCGCGGCGGGGAGACTGGTGGCTTTGAGCTGGAGCCGTCGCGGATTTCTGAAGTCTCTGTCGAGAACTGCGCTTGTATTATCTCTGGAAGACGTGCTGCGGCTGGCAACGCCGGGCGCGCGGGTTCTCGCACAGGAGCAGAAACCGCAGGGCATGTCGCGCGACGGGTATGCGGCTCGAGCGAGGCCGGCGCCGAAGGGCGCTCCGTCGCCGGTGACAGGAACGCCGCTGGGTGTGCAGTTTGTCGACGCGGCGAAAGAAGCCGGGCTGCATGCGAAGACGATCTTCGGCGGGGAACACCATAACGAATATCTGCTGGAGACGACGGGCTGCGGCGCGGCATTTTTTGATTACGACCAGGACGACTGGATCGATATTTTCCTCGTGAATGGATGGAGGCTCGAGGGCTTTGCCAAAGGCCAGGAGCCGGCGTGCCAGCTTTTCAAGAACAATCGTGACGGGACATTTACCGACGTGACGGTGAAGGCGGGGCTGGCGCGGTCGGGGTGGGGGCAGGCGTGCTGCGTAGGCGATTACAACAATGATGGCTGGAATGACTTGTTCGTGACGTACTACGGGCAGAATGCGCTGTTTCGCAACAACGGGGATGGCACGTTCAGCGATGTGACGAAGGAAGCCGGGCTGCTGCAGGACCGGTTGCGGTGGAACTCCGGCTGCACGTTTGTGGACTACGACAGGGATGGGCGGCTGGATTTATTCGTGGGGAATTATATCGATCTCGATCTGAAGACGGCGCCGCTACCGGAGGACGCGAACTGCACGTACAAGGGGATCAGAGTGGCCTGCGGACCGCCGGGACTGCAGGGCGGCAAAAATCTGCTCTATCACAATGAAGGCGATGGAACTTTCAGAGATGTGAGCGAGAAGGCCGGCATGTGGAAGACACTGGGATCGTATGCGCTGAGTTGCGCGGCGGCGGATCTGGACAACACGGGGTGGCCGAATATTTACGTGGCGAATGATTCGACGGCTGCGACCTACTACGTGAACCAGAAGGATGGAACGTTCAAGGACGAGGCGATTGAAGCGGGAGTTGCGTATTCGCCGGATGGAAAGCCCCAGGCTGGAATGGGTGTCTCGGTGGGTGATTACAACCGCGACGGGATGCTCGACATTGTGAAGACGAATTTTGCGGGAGATACTGACTCGCTGTATATGAATCTCGGCGAGGGATCGTTTGATGACCGCACCTACCAGGCCGGCCTGGGAATGAATACCAGGCTGCTGGGCTGGGGTGTGAGCTTTATGGATATCGACAACGATGGATGGCTGGATATTCTGATTGCGAACGGGCATGTATATCCGGAGGTGGATGGAACGCAGGTCGATGCGTCGTATGCGGAGCGGAAGTATCTGTATCGCAACCTGCGCAACGGGCAGTTTGAGGATGTGAGTCTGCAGGGGGGCGCGGGAATTACCGCAGATGTCAATGCGCGCGGCTTCGCGGTGGGCGACTACGATAACGACGGCGACCTGGATGTCGTGGTGAATTGCGTGAACGCTGTTCCGCAACTGCTGCGTTGCGACTCCACCGTGAAGAGAAGCTGGATCAAGATTCGAGTAGTAGGCACAAAGAGCAACAAGACGGGGATTGGCGCGCGGATCAAGGTGACGGCTCGGACGGGAACCCCTTTATTGAATGCCCCGCCTGAGACGCCGCTGGTGCAGATTGAAGACGTGCGGTCATGTAACGGATATTTTTCAGCGAGCGATCTGCGGATTCACTTTGGACTAGGCGAGGCGAAGAGGGTGGACCTCGTGGAGATCCGATGGCCTTCGGGGGCGGTCGACACGCTGAAGAATCTGGACGTGAACCGGCTGTATGTGGTGGAAGAGGGCGGGAAGATTTTGAAGAAGCAAGCGTGGGCCAGGTAGCGAGGAGGCCGCGGACTACGGGAGAGCGGCAAGCCTGCCGTTATTCGTAGCGAACGGTACCGTCGGGGGCGATGGGCCAGTGAGGGTTGAAGGCGATTTCCCAGGCGAAGCCATCCAGGTCAGCGAAGTAGCCGGAGTAACCTCCCCAGGAGGCTTGCAAAGGCTGCTTGAGAATCTTTGCTCCGGCGGCAGCGGCGCGCTGGATGAGGGGATCGACCTCCTCTTTCATGCGGACGTTGTAAGCGAGCGCAAACGGAGCGCGCCCGAAAGACGCCGGATCGGCGTTGAAGTCTTTGGCCAGTTCATCGCGCGAGAAGAGAGCGAACACTATGCCGCCTGCCTGGAAGAAGACGATTTCGCTGCTCTCGAATGCCGGTTTCCAGCCGAGGCCTTCGATGTAGAACTTTCTCGAGGCGCCGAGATCTCTGACGCCGAGGGTGATAAGACTGATGCGCTGGTCCATCTGGTTCATAGGTCGCGTTTAGCAGCTCGCAGCGTGCTCATGGCGGGTTCGTCACTTTGCTCCGCAGCGCTGCTTTCCGGCAAGGATTTCGTCTTTCAGTGTACGCGCGCGATCATCATCGGGTGAGAAGCCGAGCAGGTCGTCGAGGGTGTGGATGGCGGCGTCGCGCTCGCCTTCGGCGCACTCTATGATGGCGAGGTTGAGGCCGGCACCAACTTGGGCGGGGTCGTGATCAAAGATGGTGCGCCATGCCTGCTGCGCTTCGGTGATCCTGTGCTGCTGGGCTTCAATGAGCGCAAGATCGCCGGCAGCGAGTTCGTCCCAGGGATCGGCATGCAAGGCCTGCCGATACTCCTCGGCGGCATCGTTGTTGTCTCCGCTGACTTGCTCGAGGAAGCCGAGCTGCGCGTGAAGTTGATGATCATCCTGCGCGCCAGAGGCCTGTTCACTGCGGCGGAGCAGGGCGACCGCGCGTTGGGCTGCAGCGTGATCGCCGCGCTGGGCCATCTGCGCGTAGGCAAGGCCGAGGTCGCGGTCGCTCGCGGGCATTCCGCCGACGGGGACTAGCTCGCCCGTGTTTACGACGGGGAGACGGTCTTCAGATATCCGTTTTCTGATCCAGTGATCGGTGACTTGCTCGTGGGCGATGTCGTTCGAGGGCGGGCGCGCCATGTGGCAGGAGGTGCAGTCCTGATTTTCAGGGTGGTGGCTCGCGGCGAAGCGGGAGGTGTTATGGCACTGAAGGCATTTCTGGCGGTAGAAGGCAACGCGTTCTTCGGGCGCGGGGGGCGCGTGCGGGTCGTGGCAGGTGGTGCAGGTCATGCGATCGCCGGATTTGCGAAGGCAGGCACTTTTGAGCAGGGCTTCCCATTGGCTCGTCGCGCGGCCGCCGGATCCGCTTTCGGCGCCGTAGACGAAAGAGACCGTGTAGTCGAAGAGGTTGTCGCCGGGACGGAAGTCCTGCGCGCGTTTGCCTTCGTGATCGACAGCGGTCTTCCCTTCAAGGTGACAGTTGAGGCAGATGGAGTCGCGGCGGATGGGCGGAAGGGTGTCGAGGTTGAGCATCTGCGCGCGGCCGCGGGAGGTGACGTGCGCTTCGGCGTTGCCGTGACAGGATTCGCAGGTGATGCCGCCATAGCGGAACGGGGCGGCGGCGTAGTGATTGCGGGCGTCGGGCAGGGATGATGCGACGGATGAGGCGTGGCAATGGAGGCAGTCGGGATCGACGGGCAATGTGAGCGGCATTTCCTTTGTGGACTGGAAGTTCGGCGCCATATCCCAGATGCGCTTTTTGGCGTACCAGTTGATGGGCGCTTCAAACCAGTAGCCGCGCTGCTCGAAGAGATAAGTGCGTCCGCGCTTGCCGGAGCCGAGGAAGTAGCGCAATTCGCGGCGGCCGCTGAGGGGACGGGTGGGATCATTGCGGGTGTAGGTAAGCCAGACGCGACCACCCTGCTGCGTGATGGTGTAGTGGACACCGGAGATTGTGTGAGTGAAGTCCGCAGAGAGGACTCCCTGTGCAGCGGGTCCGCTGGCATTGGCCATGGGCGTCTTCCTGTAACGCTGGTAGATTGCATTGTGGCAGGGCACACAACTCGCGTCGGGGTCGCCGGAATCGCCGCTGTTGCTGCTGCGCACGGGATTTTGTGGCAAGAGCGTGGCCCAGGCGATCAAGCAAGACAAGAATCCACTACCCAAGCAGGCATTTCGGTGCAGGCTCAGCGCTCCACCAGCGTTTGCTGTCGTTCTCGGCCCTTAGCCGCAGTTAGAGACGGTTGACGGCTGCAAAAGGTTGACACGCAGGATGGAATTACCAGGTCAGACGCGGATAGAAGGCCAGCTTTCACAAGCCGCAAAGTCGATTGCCGAGAAGTGATGGCATGGCGGCGTCTTCAGACCTAATGCTGAGTTGGCTCGGGAGTTTGCTTTATCGTTTTACTGATTGTCCCAACTCATTTTTGTGAGTTTGGGTGCGGTTATGCGTTGACAGTGCGCTTCAATCAGGGATATTGTTGCGGGTGCTCCGGAGCTTCCCCCCTTTCACGCTCCAGACTTCAAGACTTTCGGGAGCAGCGGCGCCGGATCAATTTGCGAACCTGCCTTAAGGCGGATGAGCCTCGCAAGACGATTGTGCCCAGTAACCACCTGTCGCTTCGCTGACAGAGTAGAACACCCATAAAACAAACAACAGATTCGTAAGGGACCTTGTTCAGGAGACCGCATGAACAGAGATCTACGTGCAGCACTTGTGCTGGCGATAATTGCCTGCGCCGGCTTCCTCGTGTATCTGCCGGCCGATGCGCAATCGGTCTACGGTTCCATTTTCGGTACAGTAACCGATGCTTCCGGCGCGGCAGTGCCAAACGCAACCATCACGGTGAAAGATACTTCCAAAGGGACCATCGTTACGGCCACCTCGAATGCGTCTGGTGACTACTCGGTTCCGCATCTTATTCCGGATGTTTATGATCTGACCGCAACGGCAAAGGGATTCAGAGCTTTCACTACCACCGGCATCAGCGTGTTGGCCGATGCGGCTCCGCGGATCGATCCGACGCTGGAAGTAGGCTCTGAGAGCACGACCGTTCAGGTGAATGCAGATACGGTGCCGATGCTAAAGACGGACCGCGCCGATGTGTCGACGGTGTTTGATCAGCAGCAGGTTTCGGCGCTGCCCGTGGGCGACCAGAATTTCACGAATCTGCAATTGCTGCTGCCGGGCGCGCAGAAGCTGGGCTGGTCTCACGCAGCAGATGAGAATCCCCAGGGATCGCAGCAGATCCAGGTGGATGGGCAGGCCTTCGGCGGGACGGCGTTTGAGCTGGATGGCACGGACAACCAGGATCCGATTTTGGGCATTATCGTGATCAACCCGACGATGGATGCGGTTACCGAGACGAAGATTACGACGCAGAACTTCGACGCCGAACTGGGCAAAGCGGTGTCGGCGGTGGTGACAGCACAGACTCGATCGGGTACCAACAGTTTTCACGGCAGCGCGTATGACTGGCGCACGGGAAACGCGAACCTCGCGCGCGATCCGTTTACCGTGTTGCCGGGCAAGTGGGATCCGGTGACCAATCCTCAGGGCCTGCCTCCCGGATTGAAGAACCGCTTTGGTGGATCGATCGGCGGACCGATCGTGAAGGACAGGCTGTTCTTCTTCGGAAATTACGAAGGGCAGCGGCAAAAGGTAGGCACGTCGAACACCAACACGGTGCCGACGGCGCAGATGGTGAGCACGTGCCTGGGTGATTCCATCGGACCGTCGGCGATAGCTGGATGCGACTTCAGCGAATATGCGGCGGTGTATGCGGCTGGCGGCGGCCAATTGATCTTCGACAATTTACCGAACCCGACGGCCGCCGATCTGAATGCGTTTGCGCATAACGTAGTGCCCGCAAACCTTGTGTCGCCCCAGATCCAGAATCTGCTGAAAATTCTGCAGGCGTATCCGCCGAATGCGGGCACTCCAGGTGCGGTCAGCTCCCTGGTGGGCAACTTCAATGGCTCTGGGACAGGTCTGTTTAACAGCAACCAGTGGACCGTGCGCGGCGACTACACGCTGTCGCAGTCGATTCATGCTTTCGGACGCTTTTCACGGTTTACCGATTCGCTATCGGGCAAGGTGATGTTCGGCGATGCGGGGGGTCCGGGGTTCGGCCTGGGGAGCCCACCGTATGGCGGCAACTCGAGCGGAGCGAATGACAGTGCAGCGGCCGGCATGGATTTTGCAATCAATCCGAAGCTACTAACGGATTTCCGGCTTGGCTACTACCGGTACAACGTGATTGACACGAAGTTTGACCAGGGTGTCGAATTCGCGAACCAGTTGGGAATTCCGGGACTGAACCTGGGAGATTTCTTTACTTCAGGTGCGCCGGGATTCCAGGTCGCGCCCGGATCGACGAACTCGACGACGACCGCCGCGACCACTGCGCTAATTGGCGGCGGATTGAGCATTAATCGCTGTAACTGCCCGCTGACGGAGCGCGAGGATCAGTTCCAGGCGGTTAACAATTGGACGAAGGTAATGGGCAACCACACCCTCAAGGTTGGCGCCGATCTGCGCTACGCGCGGAACCTGCGCGTGCCGTCGGATACAGATCGTGCGGGCCTGATGAATTTCTATTCGGCGCCGACGGCCCAGGACGGAAAGACGAATGGATTGGCATGGGCTACGTTCGCGCTGGGCGAGGTACCAAACTTTGGTCGTTACGTGGGCAACACTGCCGTGGGTGAGCAGAACGCAAAGGAGTTCCAGAAGCGGTTCTTCTTCTATGGACAGGACTCGTGGAGACCGACGAGGAATTTGACGCTGAATCTTGGATTGCGCTGGGACTTGTTCTACCCGGAGTCAGTGAACGGCCCCGAACGCGGTGCGCTGATGAACATTAACGATGGCTACATGCACGTGGCAGGAGTAGGCGGTATTCCGACGAACATGGGCTGGAGCATTGAGTATCACAAGCAGTTTGCTCCGCGCATTGGGATGGCTTTCCAGCCAAATGACAAAACGGTGATCCGGGCCGGGTATGGGCGCAGCTTCGACACCGGCGTTTTCGGCTCAATCTTCGGGCACGTGGTCACGCAGAATATTCCCGTGCTGGCGAACCAGTCGCTGAACGCGCCGGGCTCAAGCGTTGCGTGTGAATTTAACCTTGGGCCAGGGTCAGCAGCATGTAATGACGGCCAGGGTGGCGCGGTGACGCAGGAAGGTCCGCCGGCCTATGTGTTCCCGACGGTTCCGGCGAATGGTCTGCTGCCGGCGCCGGCGTACAACGTGAGCCCGAAGCAGCGACCGAATCCGCTGCAGTTCCCCACGATCGATGCGTGGAATCTGGCATTGCAGCGGGCGCTGACACCCACGATGACGCTGACGATTGCGTACGTGGGGAACAAGGGAACGCACACACTGGCAGATGGGGACGGCAACAACACGAATCCTAACGAGGCTGCGTTGGTTTTACCGGCGCAATACAGCGTAACGGGGCAGACGCTGAGCTGGGATCCGGATGGATTAAGTGGAGCCTTGCCGGCTGGCTACAGCGGTGGTGTTTCGAATGCGAACTTCCTGCAGCGCTACTATGGCGCAAGTTTGCCGGCCTGCAGGGATGCCGCGTATCAGACACCGATCAGCCCAAACGTGGTACCGGGCATGTGCGGATGGACGCAGAGCATTGCGTCGTACAGCGATAACCTGAATACGGAGTTCGACGCGCTGCAGGTGACGTGGTCGCAGACGCTGTACAAGGGCGTCGCGCTCACGGCGAATTACCAATGGGCGTCAGCGTTCGACGAGCAGAGCGCCTATGCCACCTGGGATCGAGCGGCGGTGCACGCACGCGACAGCAACGTGCGCACGAATCAACTGGTGGGATACGGAAGCTGGGATCTGCCCTTCGGACGGGGAAGATCGTACGCAAACAACATCAACCGCGGAGCCGATCTGCTTATCGGCGGCTGGCAAGCGAGCGGTGTATTGAACTGGTCGAGTGGACTACCATGGACGATCAGTTACGATCAATTCGCACCGTTTAC
>JBATYG010000221.1:0-1982 GCA_049673945.1 Occallatibacter sp. | reverse complement strand
TATCTAGGGTGCCGAAGACGTACTCGATGTCATCCGAGTGAAAGGCAAACGTTCCGGGGTGGAACTTGCTCGGCGGCGCAGCCAGCTCGAAGTGGTAGCGATACACCGGCGACCCGCCTGTCTTCTTCTGCGCTTCAAGCCATTTCCACGTCCCGAAGGCAATAAACGAGTCGCTGCCATAGTCGATCGCCGAGCGCAGCGCCTGCGCGTCGGTATCTCCCGGATAGAGCTTGAGGAACTCGGCCGCGCGATCCTTGTACATGCCATTTGCCATCGCCTGCCACTGCGCCGCGGTCATTCCGCGCATGGCAAAGAAGCTGCCCTCATCTGCATTCCATCCGGCCAGCAACGGCACATGCGCCTGCTTGCCAGCGGCATAGGTCTCCGGCACCTGCTCCGTCAGCACCTTGCCATCCATCACCGGCGCAAAACCGGTCGTGCCCTTTTTCTTCGCCGCGTCCAGAATCTGCTCGGTCGACATCGCCCGCAGATCCTTCAGCGAATTCGCGCCGATCGACTGCATCCATGCGCCGTCTACCTTCGCGCGCTCCGCCACCGTATCTCCGCCGAGATTGATGCCGCTCGGGAACGCCGCGCCGCTCTCGCCAATCGCCTTGGCAAAAAGTCCCTGCGCCATCGGAGACGCCATCAGCGTGCTCACCGCAAACGATCCTGCGCTCTCGCCGAAGATCGTCACATTGTTCGGATCGCCGCCAAAATTTTTGATATTCGCATTGACCCAGCGCAGCGCGGAAATCATGTCCATCAGGCCGTAGTTGCCCGCTGAACCGTTCGCCTCTTTCGCCAGCTCGTCCGTCACCAGGAAGCCGAAGACGCCCAGCCGGTAGTTGATCGTTACCAGCACCACGCCCTTCAGCGGCAGAAAATCGCCGTTATGCCGCGGCTCCGAGCTCGCGCCCCCCGCGTAGCCGCCGCCGTGAATCCAGAACATCACCGGCAGCTTGCTGTCGCTCTTGGCCGTCGCCGGCGCATAGACATTCAGATAGAGGCAATCTTCGCTCGGCCCGCTGTCCTGGAAGACCATGTCCTCAAAGACCGGAAGCTGCGCGCAATGCGCGCCGAACTTTGTCGCGTCGCGGGTACCCTTCCACTTTGCCGCAGGCTCGGGAGCCTTCCAGCGCAGATCGCTAACCGGCGGCGCCGCGTAAGGCAGCCCCAGATACGCTCTCACTTTTCCGTTATTGATCGTCTTGCCCTGAACCTTGCCCTGCACCGTCTTCACCTTCAACGGATCAGCAGAACTCATCGTCGTAAGCCCCACAACCAGAGCAGCCGTCGTTATGGCGCACACCACTTTCGTGCGAAATTGCATCAATGAAATCCTCCGCGGAATACCTTATCAGGACGAGCCAGACTTCCGCCTGGTTGCAGAATAATCAGAAAACTTCTGGCGCCAGCATATCCGCCATCGTTTCCCGCCTGCGGATCAGCTTCGCCCGCGGGCCCTCGACCAGCACCTCCGCTGGCCGCGGCCGCGAATTGTAGTTCGAGCTCTGCGCCATCCCGTAGGCGCCCGCATCGAGCAGCGCCACCAGGTCGCCGGAGTGCAGCGGTTTCAGTTCGCGGTCCCGCGCGAAGAAGTCGCCTGTCTCGCACACCGGGCCCACCACATCCACCACACGCGGCTTGCCGCCGCGCCGGCGCACCGGAACAATCTCATGATGCGCCTGGTAGAGCGCCGGCCGGATCAGGTCATTCATCGCCGCGTCGGTGATCACAAATGTCTTCGACCCGTTGCGCTTGACCTGGAGCACCCGCGCCACCAGCGCGCCTGCCTGCGCCACAAGAAACCGCCCCGGCTCAAGCAGCAGTTTGCCCTCGAAGCCTTCGAGCGCCTGCTTCAAGGCCGCCGCATACTCCCGCACTTTCGTTGCTGCGTCGAAGCTGCCGCCGTGGTAGTCGATGCCGAGGCCGCCACCCGCGTCCACCGTCTTCAGCGCAATTCCTGCCCTCTGCAATTG